>JBHHXS010000235.1:0-5793 GCA_046757145.1 Phycisphaerae bacterium
CGCGCGCCGGGTGCGGGATGCCCTCGGGCGTGAACGAACCATGGGGTCGCGGAAGAACACCCCGGGACAGCCGGGTGACGTGAGGTAGAGTCATGGCACGAGTTGTGCCGCATTGCCCCGGGGGCTTGAAGTGGGGCAGAGGACGACGTCCGGAATGAATCCACCGAAGGCTAACAATCGAGCGTCAGCCAAGGCTATCGGCGAGGACGGGCGCGCCTCGCGAAACTCGAAGCCGCCCAGCCGACGCAGAAAGTGTTTGGCACCCAGAGCGCTGGAGGATTTTCGGCAGCGGCTTCTGGATAAGCGGCGTGAACTCATTGGCGATGTTCGCTGCTTACGCGACGAAGCGATGAACAGTGGCAGCGGAGGAGGAAGCGGATCGAATTCGATGCCGATCCATATGGCCGAACGGGGAAGCGACACGTGGGAGCAAGCATTGACACTGAGGCTGTCCGAGACCCAGGCATCAATCCTGCGCGACATCGATGAGGCGCTCCAGCGAATCCAGGATGGCACCTATGGCGTGTGCGAGGCAGCCGGCGAGCGGATCCCGAGGGACCGCCTGCGCGCGCTACCATGGACAAGATACTGCATTGAATGCGCGAGGAGTCTCGAATATGGAGCGATATGAGCGCATCCTAGTCTGCATTGATCGGTCGGTCTACGACGCTCCCCTGCTTACGTATGCCGGAGGCAGGTCCCGCGCCGCCGTTTCAAAGGAGGTCCACTTCCTTTACGTCGTGGACGATACGGAGCGCATCTCCTACGACACGCCGGAAGGCTCGCCGGCTCCGCGCGACTTGGCCGGCGAAGCTCTGCAGGCTCTCGTGACGGAGCACTTTCATGGGCACGGACGCGAGCATCTTCTGTGTGAAGTGATTCGTGGATCACCGTTGATCGAGATCCTGCGTTACGCGCATGAGAAGGATATTGACCTCATTATGATGGGGCGGCACTGCGGTCGCCGGGTGGAAACGGACGACGAGGCTGTCCTCGCGCGGCGCATAGCGCGGAAGGCGACCTGCTCCGTGCTCGTGTTGCCGGAGGAATATCAACTTCAGGCGGATGCCATCGTGGTGCCGGTTCGGGATTCAGAGTGCTCCGCAAACGCACTCGAGGTCGCCTGTGGCATTGCAGCGGTGACCGGCGCCACGGTCACGGCTTTGAACGTGTACGCCGTGCACGGTGGTTATTCGAGGACCGGCAAGACGCTGGAGGAGCATCAAGCGCTGCTCGAAGCCGCAGCCACCCGCGAGTGTGCCAGGCTCATCAAGAGGACAGACACTCATGGCGTGAACGTGGAGTGCAAGTATGCACCAGACCTTCACGGAAAGCCGGTACCGATCATTCTGGACGCGTTGGGGAACAGGCAAGGCCGGGCAGTCGTGATCGGTGCGCGCGGCCGAACCGGCGCGGCCGGCGTCCTGCTGGGTACTGTCACGGAGCAGTTGATCCGCAAGAGCCCGTCGCCAGTGCTTGCCGTCAAGAAGAAAGGTGAATGCGTCGGCTTGCTACGCGCCATGCTCATCATCGCAGGGCCAGAAGACTAGGGGGGGCGTCACGAGAACGGCTGTGAGGTTTCGAGAATGAGATCGGTTGGACACGCAGGACGCACGAGCGCCGTGGGAACTCCGACGGAACGGCTTCTTGATCATGAGCAGCGAGGAGCGTCGAGTCCCGCCTGGCACGCGCTTGACTCTGCGGAGACTCGCGAGGCTCTCTCCGCCGCGGAGACCGGGCTTACCTCTGCAGAGGCCGAAGCTCGCCTGAAGAGCTATGGTCCAAACCGATTGCCGGAGCAGCCCGCCCCAACATTGTGGGAGATTCTCCTGCGCCAATTCCACAGCCCGCTCATCTACATTCTGGGCATCGCCGCAGTGGTTTCTCTCGCGATCGGCGATGTGAAGGACGCCGGCTTCATCGCCGCGGTCCTGGTGCTCAATGCCCTGATCGGCGGCTACCAGGAATGGCGTGCGGAGAAGAGCAGCCGGGCGCTTCAGAAATTCCTGAAGATCCGCGCTTCCGTTGTGCGCGACGGGGAGGTGGGAGAACTCGACGCGGAACAAGTCGTGCCGGGCGATCTGGTCTGGCTCGAATCCGGCAACCGCGTGCCGGCGGACCTGCGCCTGTTATCTACGCACGGCTTGGAAGTGGACGAGTCCCTCCTAACCGGCGAGTCGCTCGCGGTCTTCAAGGATCCCGCCTGGAGTGGAGATGCATCGACGCCCCTTGCCGATCGCCGGAACATGGCCTACGCCGGTTCGGTCGTGGGTCGTGGTCGCGGTAAGGGTTTGGTCGTCGCGACCGGCGCGGCAACGAGCGTTGGGCAACTTGCGCAAGACGTGCTGAGCACTTCCGGAGGTAAGCCGCCGCTTGTGGAACGTATGGAACGGTTCAGCCGCACAGTAGCCGTTGCGGTCTTGGCCGCGGCCTTCCTGGTCGCCCTAGTCGGCATCTTTGGTCACGGGCACACGGTCACCACGATGTTCATGTTCGGCGTCGCTTTGGCGGTCTCGGCCATACCCGAGGGGTTGCCAATCGCCATGACCGTAGCGTTGGCTATCGGCACTACCCGGATGGCTCGCCGCGGCGTGATCGTCCGCCGACTCGCGGCGGTGGAAGGCCTGGGCAGCTGTACGCTGATCGGCAGCGACAAGACCGGAACGCTAACCTGCAACGAGTTGACCGTTCGCGAGGTCCGCCTACCGAACGGTGACATATTCGAGGTCTCCGGGGAGGGGTTCGTGCCGGAGGGACACGTCCTCCTTCAGGGCAAGCCGATTGAGCCAGGCAGCCAATTCGACGAGCTAGCTCGGGTTGCTGTCCTCTGCAACGAGGCAGATCTACACCGCAACGAGGGGACCTGGGTGTGGCACGGTGATCCGACGGAGGTTGCGTTGCTGTCCATGGCCCAGAAGCTCGGGTGGAGTCGTCAGGGCATGTTGAACACTCACCCACAAGTCAACGAGATCCCATTTGAACCCGAACATCAGTTCGCCGCATCGTATCACGGAGTGGATGGAGCGTACCAGGTCTTTGTGAAGGGTGCGCCGGAACGCATCCTGGCCATGTGTGATGACCAACACAGCTCGGGTACGCGCCAGGAATGGCAAGGCATGGCCGAGTCCATGGCCCGGCGAGGATATCGGGTTTTGGGGTTGGCCCAAGGTGAAGCTCCCGATTCCGTGGTTTCATCCCAGACGCCGTCGGAACCGTCAGGGCTCTCGTTCGTGGGTTTCGTCGGTATGATCGACCCTCTCCGACCCGGGGTCCGCGAAGCGGTTGCCGCGTGCCACGATGCAGGCGTGTCGGTCGCGATGATTACCGGCGACCACCCGGTGACCGCGCTGGCAATCGCCCGCGACCTCGGCTTGGCCACGGAGCCTGGACAGGTCGTCACCGGACCCGAACTCCTAGGGGAATCTGCATCGGATTTGCAGGCGACCGTCGAGCGCGGCCGTGTATTCGCTCGAGTTACCCCTCGCCAGAAGCTTGAACTGGTTGACGCGGCGCGGCGCGCGGGACACTACGTGGCGGTGACCGGTGACGGTGTGAACGACGCACCGGCGCTGCGCGCCGCCAACATCGGAGTGGCCATGGGCCAATCGGGCACCGACGTCGCCCGCGAGGCCGCCGAACTTGTCATCAGCGATGACAACTTTGCCAGCGTTGTCGCCGGCGTCGAGGAAGGGCGCGTCGCCTACGACAACGTCCGCAAGGTGATCTACCTCCTGGTTTCCACAGGGGCCGCGGAGGTGGTCTTAGTGACGCTGGCTGTCGCGACCGGGATGCCGCTTCCGCTGCTCCCAGTACAACTCCTGTGGCTCAATCTTGTAACCAACGGAATCCAGGATGTTGCCCTGGCGTTTGAGCCGAGTGAGGGTGGCGTACTACGCCGCAAACCACGACCGCCGCGAGAACCCATTTTCGACCGGCTCATGATCGAACGCACCATCATCGGTGCGGTTGTGATGGGCTGCGTTGCATTTGGCGTATTTGGGTGGCTGCTATCGGCCGGTTGGAGCGAGGTCTCAGCACGTAACGGGATTCTCCTGCTCATGGTTCTGTTTGAAATCATCCATATTGGCAACTGCCGATCGGAAACGAAATCAGCCTTTCGGCTGTCTCCGCTCCGGAACCCGATTCTGATGGCCGGCTCTGCTCTAGCGATGCTGATCCACGTAGCGATGATGTACCTGCCCGTGGGCCAAACGCTGCTCGAGGTGGAACCCGTCAGGCCGGCCACCTGGTTGGCTTTGCTGGGCTGCGCGTTGACCGTCACCATCGCGATGGAGATCCACAAACTGGTTTGGAGGTTCCGACATCGTTGAGGCTCCATGTGATTGTGATGCCATGCCGTGACACCGAAGCGATACACAACGCAAGTATCCGGCGCGGAGGCGAGGATCAGCACTGCAGGATCGAGGTGAGCCTGGTTCCGTCAGGCACGATCATGGCCGAGGCAACCGACAGCGAAATCGCCCTGGCGGTTGGCAGTGCGGCGGAGCGAGGCGCGCGCCGGGTGCGGGATGCCCTCGGGCGTGAACGCACCATGAGGACACGGAAGCGTACGACGCCCTGTGAGAAGGAACATCCGGATGAACGTTGCCATCTTTAGCACGAAGTCGTTCGATCGAGAGTTCCTGGAAGCTGCGAACACAGCGCCAGCGCACGAACTGGTGCTTCTGGAAACCGCGTTGAACGAACAAACGTATGGATTGGCTGGCGGATGCCCCGCGGTGTGCGTCTTCGTGAACGACTCCCTGAACCGATGCGTGTTGATGGGCTTGGCCGATCAGGGGACCCGCCTTGTCGCCTTACGATGCGCCGGTTTCAGCAACGTCGATCTCGGAGCAGCGGACGACCTCGGGTTCACGGTGTTGCGTGTCCCGGCGTATTCACCACATGCCGTAGCCGAGCACACCGTTGGGTTGATCTTGTCCCTCAATCGGAAGCTACATCGTGCCTACGCCCGAGTACGCGAGCAGAACTTCTCGCTCGAAGGCCTCATGGGATTCGACCTGCGGGGCCGGACGGTGGGAATCGTTGGCACCGGCAGAATCGGGGCTGTGGTAGGCGGGATCTTGGCCGGATTCGGATGCTACATCCTGGCCTATGACCCGGTAGAGGACCCCGATTTCATAGCGATGGGGGCCGAGTACGTATCGCTGCAAGAACTTGCCGGCCGGTCCGACATCATCACCTTGCACTGCCCCTTGATGCGACAGACGCAGCACTTGGTTGACGAGGCGTTCGTCGAACGGATGAAGCCCGGCGTCATGTTGATCAATACAAGCCGCGGCGCTCTGATCGACACCAAGGCGGTCGTTGAGGGCCTTAAATCAGGTCGCATCGGCTACTTGGGAATCGACGTGTATGAGGAAGAAGGTGACCTCTTCTTCAGGGACTTGTCCAATGCGGTCATCCAAGACGATGTCTTTTCCCGACTGCTCACATTTCCAAACGTGTTGATCACGGCCCATCAGGCGTTCTTCACGCGCGAAGCGTTGTCGAACATCGCCGAGACAACAATACAGAACATAACGTCTTTTGAAAGAGGCGACGTACCCAGTGAAAACCGTGTTGGCAGTGAATTCGTGCGATAGTCTGCGTCCGTCGGTTAGTCGTGGAGGCCCTACAAGATGAACCTCACCCTTGTTCCTGTTAATGACGAGAGCGACATTCTTCCCGTGTATCGGGGGACGGCGGTCGGTGATCTCCTGGCCTATCACAACCTTGGCGCGCCGCATCGTCACCACATCGAGCCCGAGTTGTTGATCGGGATGTGCATGG
>JBHHXS010000236.1:0-5750 GCA_046757145.1 Phycisphaerae bacterium
GGGGTAGTTGTCTATTACGTGCCAGGTCGCCTTGGGCTCAGCTACGAGATGGGTGTCCTCGAGGCCGGCTACCCCTTCGAAGAACTTCCACGACATCTCGTGAAAATCGAGGCTGGTGATGAAGTCCGGGGTAATCCCGCGCTCGATCAGGGGCTTGACAGTGGTCTGGACGGCACAGAGAACGGCACGCCCCTTCAGTCCCGCCAGCTCATTGATGTTCTTGGAAAGTGAGGGTCCGGCTGAGATCACGATTGCGGGGTCGCCTGCGAACCGGTCGCGAAGGATATCGATAGGCGGAGTGGAGACGTACGTTGCGAGATTCATGGCGATGTTCTTGCAAGTGATGCGCGAGTTGGCCATCAGTGTCGCAAGGGACATGCGCATGTAGGCGACGAACTCGGTCAGCACTTTGGTAATCGCACGTTGCTCGCGCTGCCCCACGCGCATGGACGGCGGATGATGGACGAACTGAACTCCGATCATGATCAAGGAGTTGAACTGCCTGAGGCGCTCATGCAAGCGCGTTTTGTCGGTGTCGGTTAGAAGGATGAAGCGGTTGGACGCTATTACCTCAGCCAGGTCCACGCACGTAAACGCCGTTGCGACAAGCGGTAGCGAGGGCTCGGTACAGATTATGATTGCGTCGCCTCGCAGGCGCGCGAACAGAGCCGATACGTGATAGCCCAACCCCAGACCGCACACCACGAAGCAGAACTTGTCCTCCAAGGGGACGGAGGCAGCAAGCTTCTGCGCCTCGGCATGCGGATCGTATCTGCTGTGGAGATAGGTCAGCTTCCCGTCGGAGGCGGGCATTCTCGCAGTCCACGCACCGGAGCGCGTCGGCTCCAAAGGCAAGCGCTCATCGTCGTTCACTGCGTCGACGCGCATTGCCAGTACCGGGTCGCGCCGCCATAACGCACGCATATTGTGCAGGAACAGCTCGTTACCCACAGTCGGGCCGGCCTCGACGCTCATCAGCGTTTCCGTTTCAGGCAACGTAAGCAATCATTCCGAGTCGTCGGGCGCATCACAAAGCGAGCATCGACGCTGAATGGCATCGTGCAGTCGTCGTTGGTACTCGTATCGGGGAATCTCCACCGACCCCAACCGGCGAAGATGCTCGGTGGCGAACTGCACGTCAAGCAGGGTGAACCCTCGCTCACGCATGCGCCTGACAAGCCAGACGAGCGCGACCTTGGATGCGTTGCTGACGCGATGGAACATCGACTCGCCGAAAAACGCGCCCCCTATAGCCACACCGTACAGGCCGCCGGCGAGCGCTCCGCCCTGCCACGCCTCCACGCTGTGTCCGAAACCCAGTCGATGCAGTTCGCAGTAAGCCTCTCGTATCTCCTCGGATATCCATGTCCCTTCGCGACGGGCGGCGCACGCGTTGATCACCTCGCGGAACGAACGATTCAGAGTAACCTCGAAGACTCCGCGCCTGACCACCGTCCGGAGGGAGCGGGAGACGTTGAGCGCATCCAGTTCGATGATCGCCCGCGGGTCAGGTGCCAACCACATAATCTCCCCACGGCTGTCAGCCATCGGGAAAATGCCCGTCGCGTAGGCCGCCAGCAGCGTATCGGGGCTCAGATGGGAGCACATTACATACTTCGATTGCCCACGATTCCAGGAATCTCTGTCAGCCGACGTATCGTGTGGTCCGCGCAATCCCACTCACGTGGGAGCTTTCCGCCTGGAATAAAGAGCACGGTCTTCATTCCCAGGCGCGATGCCCCGAGCACGTCGTTGTCCACACGGTCACCTATGAACGCAGCCCGCTCCGGTGCCACCTCCAGTTGCTCGAGCGCAAGACGGAAGATCTTTGGGCTGGGTTTCATATAACCCACATCCGAGGAGTAAATCCTCACGGGGAAACAGTCAAGGAACCCTTCACTTCCGAGGAACTCGTCTATGGTGAACCCGGGTAGGATCGTGTTGGACACCAACCCCAGCTTTACGTTCATCTCGCGGAGTTTCGCGATCACGTCCTTGGCGTCCTCGTCGACGGTGAAGATGGCCGCAACGGCGGAGATGCTCTCGCGACACAGTTCGGCCGTCCGTTCCATGCTGAGGGAAACGCCCAGGTGAGAATGAGCTCGCTGCAACCCTTTTATAATCGATACCTCGCGCCGGACGATCCTCGACCAGAGGTGAGAGCGCACGAAGCGGCGGCGAATCATGCGGGAGTATTGTGCGAAAGGAGGCAGCTTGAAATCGAGTTCTACAAGTCTGTCATAGACCGGGCGTACCGCCAGGTCGAGTGCCGCGGTCGGGGTCGAGACCCGGCTATGCAGCAGTGTGTTCCCGACATCGAACAAGACGGCGTCGATCATTCGTGCGCCCTGTGGCCCATCGCCGGCCGGGCTGACGGGCCACATCCGTGTAAGGCCCATCGAAGCGACCACGGGCCTAACTGGAGGCGAAGGGATTCGAACCCTCGACCTTCGCATTGCGAACGCGACGCTCTCCCAACTGAGCTACGCCCCCGGACTGTCAAACTGCGCAAGGTTATCATATACCTATCCGACGTCAAGAATCATTCAACTGCGGGTGCATGGAGGGCCGTCGTTGTTCCGAACCGGAGAAGTGACTAAGGAACCGCGCAGCGCAATCCGCGGCACGCTATATTCGAGTGATCAATGCAGGGGTGGCACGAATGTACTTCTCGACGTTGGCGGCGTAGTCACTCATGACCCGGGCTACGATGGCGTCCTCGTCGCCCGGCGTCTGCGGTTCAGCGAGAGCCTTGACGATCTCAAGGCGGTAGTGGAAATATTTCTCGGGCACGATAAACGCTTGCAGCACCGGTGCTCCGCATCTGAGAGCAATGTGTACCGGCCCCGAAAGGAATCGCCGTTTCTCTCCGAATATGCTTACCTCTTGTGCACGTTGATTCGGTCGCCGAAGTCGGCTGACGTCCATGGCGCTTCCCAATACGTACCCCTCCCTTAGACAGCGGTAGATGTCGCGCGGATAGCCGTCGGCGAAGAGCACCCTCATCCGTCTGAACTGCGGGTAACGACGATCCAGCCTCTCCTGCACCCAGCGGCGCAAACCGCCTTCCTGGCGGTCGCGGACCGCAGCGGCGGCGTACCCGTGCGCTGCCAACAGCATCCCCGCGATATGCTGCGGGCCGTGGTGCGACATCGCCAAGTAAACGCCGCGCCCGCGCCGGACCGCGTCGTCAAGCAGCTCCCTGTTGCGGAATGAAAATAGTGACATCACCGTGTCATGTGGAATGCGATCGAACAGAAGGTAAAACAGCTTGTCGCAACGGCTGCGCCGGAAGTACTCGCGCGTGGCGCTTCGCCGCTGCGCCGGCGCAGCGCCGGGCCCCTGCACGCGCTCGAAGACCGCTGTGAATCGCCGGCGACGCTTGTAATCGATCATCCACTCAATGGTCCCGAATAGGCGACCGCACCGGTACAGGGTTCGTAGTGAAGTGCAAGACAGGAAGGCCGCCAACGCCAAGTGAGTGGCCGAAAACGCTACGTTTTCCCACCATGTTACATAAGTGTAGCGCGGCGTGGGCGTCGCTGACGCTCGGCCAACCACCGCCGGTACGTCTGCCATACGTTGTGTACTCCTCCCAAGTGTCGTTTCGTTTGCGTTAGTTAGACACGCGGAGACAGCCATGGTGCGTCACCGCCGCCTACCACCGCGCGAAGAGACGACTGTAGCGTGGGCGGGCGGGCACGACAAGGACCCTGCGGGAGGCTCACCGTGGGCGGTGCAGAATCGTCGCTCTTGGGCTACACTGGCTCGGATGATGCAGCTCGGTCCGTTTGAATTGGTCTCTGTAGTGACGGGTTCCATACGTCTTGACGGTGGGGCAATGTTCGGGGTTGTGCCGAAAGCGCTGTGGAAAAACGTTACACATGTCGACGATGCCAACCGGATCCCGCTGAGCACGCGTACGCTGCTAGCCGTCGACCGTGCCCGCACACGCGTCATGCTGGTGGACACGGGTTGCGGAACCAAGTGGTCCCCGAAGCTTGCCGACCGCTTCGCCATACGCTATGACACTCGGGCGATCCCGCAAGCGCTAAGCTCCATGGGCCTGTCCACGGAGGATGTCACCGATGTTGTGATCACTCACCTGCATTTCGACCACAACGGCGGACTAACCGACTGGTTTGACGAACGCGACGGTCCGACATGCCCTCGGTATCCCAACGCCAAGCATTGGATTCACGCGAAACATTGGGAGCACGCCCACAACCCCAATCATAAGGACCGCGCGTCGTTCCTTAAGGAGGACTTCGCAGCTCTAGCCGACGCGGGCCTGCTCTGCCTGGTCGAAGGCGAGCACCCTGATCCGCCGCTTGAAGGTGTGGAATGGTTCGTCTCGCATGGGCATACGCCGTATCAGCTTCATCCTATCATAGGCTCCGAAGCCGGGAGGGTGCTCTTCATAGGTGATCTCGCGCCGACCGTGGCGCATCTGCGTTTGAACTGGGTGATGGCCTACGATGTCGCCCCGCTCGAGACCATTGCGGAGAAAGAGGCCGTCTTCCGCCGGTGCTTCGACGAGGGTCTGCTGCTGGCCTTTCCGCACGATCCAGCGATCGGAGGCGTCGCGATTGAGGGCACGATCGAACGTCCAATCGTTGCTAAGTCGTTAGCTCTTTAGAGTATTTCGTTGCGTTCCGTATAGGCCCCGCTAATGCACCTTGACAATCGGGGAAAGTTGAGGATCACGCGACAGAGTTGAAGGGAACGCCTAATAGTCCCGGTTCCGCGCGGCGGCGCGCCGAACGGTTCTCCACGTGCACCCTGCGCTCATGCACAACGGTGACCGAGCGTTGACAGCTCATGAGAGCGCATCGTGCGGGAGTTGCCGATCGGCAAACCTATGGGGCGCCTATCGGTACGTTCCACGGAGGTTGGTTCAGAGCTCCGGGCTTGTGTGTCGTCGGGTGCCCGATCCACCGATATGCCTGCTGCAACACCGCCTCACGCCGGTCGTGCCCGCCCACTCTGAGTTCTCCACGGATATCCCCTTCCGAGCTTCCGACAATCGCTTCGAGGCAGGTCTCGAGGCCGTCGAGTCTCCGTTCGAGATCGGTGCGTTCTTGTGCCCGGGTGTCACTCCCGACGTCCGCATCGGCGTATCGCTCGGCGTCAAGTCGGAGGAACACCGCTAGCCGCGCCGCAAGCGCAGCCTTCTGCTCCACGCTTATGGCAGTAAGGACGCCAGGTTGCCTCAAATAATCAAACGCATCCACCTCGGCCCGATCGACGAAAACTGCAGGCCCTCTGCGGTACTCGAGGCGCTTGTCGAAGATGGCCAGCAAAGCGTCCAACACCGCCTCTGCCTGGCCCGGGTAGGATAAGGCCAGGTAGATCCAGGCCAGCACCACGGCGTCGGTCTCGACCAGGCCCGCTGCTTTCAGAGCTTCCACTGTGCGCTCAAGCTTGGCCCGGTCCTGTGCGATGCTTGGCTGCAGCTTTCTGAGCCCCTTAGCACACAGGAAACGGGCGCCTGCGTCGGTCGTTCGAAGCCCGGCAAGCAGGGCGTCGAATGTCTCCGGCACGCTCATATCAGCCAGCACACGGGCGAGCGCGCGGGCGACGACGGCGTTGAGGTCCGCGTCGGCGAACGCCTCAGCTGCGCGCCGGGATACTTGACGTGCAAGCTCGCTATCGAACGCCTGCGTGTTGGCGGGATCTCGATAAAGCTTGTCCAACCGGTCGCGGAACTGGCGAAAAGCCCCGGCGTCGCCCCGCGCACCTGCGTCGGA
>JBHHXS010000237.1:0-5741 GCA_046757145.1 Phycisphaerae bacterium
GCTTTCACGATAGCCCTGCTGCACCCCATTCGCTGGGCGATTCGCTGCGCATAGAACCCGACATTGACGGCATGCCTGGCAGTCAAGGGGTCTTTCTCGTCCAGCGCCTGCAGCAGCGCTGCCACGCTCTGTATGTATGTATCCTTTGCCCTGACGCTGAGTGCCGTTAGACGGCGGCGCAAGGCCTCTACCTCATCGGCCTGGATCGTGGCAGCAAACTCGGCTCCGTCGCGAAGATCGCTCCCAAGCACCACCTGGTTGCGCCCCCGATGTTTGGCAACGTAAAGAGCACGATCTGCAGTGTCCACCAGGTCCGCCGCGCACTTCACACGGGGATCGTCGGAATCCGCTATGCCGAACGACGCCGTCACAACGTGATTCTGAAGAGGCTCGATGCGCACCGATTGCGCCAGACCGGCGCGAATGCGCTCAGCAACCTGCACCGCGTCGGGCGTGACGGCCCGTGGCAGGACAACGACGAATTCCTCCCCACCAAACCTCGCTACCGAATCCACGTCGCGTACACAGCTACGCAGCACGCGCGCCACCTCTTCCAGAGCGGCATTGCCGGCCAAATGGCCGAACGTGTCGTTGATAGCCTTGAAGTAATCCAGGTCCATCATGATCAACGCCAGGGGATGCCCGTAGCGGCGTGACCGCCCGACCTCCGCCTCAAGCAGTCGGTTGAAATGATCGTGGTTGTACAGGCCGGTTAAGCCATCGGTAATAGCTGCGCGACGCAGCTGCTCGTGCATGGTCGACATGCGCATCCCGACACGAACCCGCGCGGTCAGCTCCTCGCGGTTGATGGGCTTGGCCAGGTAGTCGTTGGCCCCGGCATTGAGAACGTTGGCTGGAACGTCACATTCCGCGCTCGCGCTCATCACGATGAAATAACATGAAAGCAGGTCCGGATTCTGACGCAACCTATTGCACAGATCGATGCCCTTGCCCCCCGGCAAGTCGTAGTCGCAGAGCGTCACCTTCGGGTGTTCCTGCGTAACGATGTTGTGCCCGCTTTCCCAGCACTCAGCTTCGGATATGGAAAGACCTTCATCCCCGAGCACGCGCGCGATGAACCGCCGCTGGTCAGGGTCGTCCTCTATAATGCAAACATCGATGGAGTCCGACGTGCTCAAACCGTAAGCTCCCATCGGTCGCCCGGCGAGCAGGCTCTATCGGGCCTGACCACGATGAAGCGGCGCCGAGACCACCCGGACCCGAATGCGGCCCGGCCAATTGCTCGATACTACCCCTCTGACGCTGGTGCGGCACTGGCATCTGAAGCCGATCGGCTACCGGTAATCATCGGCGGCATGGCACACCTGCTCCAACGGGAGCATCAGCCGGGCGCATTGTCCAAACACGGTGCGAGGTTATGGGGAGTGCGGCGCCGCGTCGCGTCGAACTACGGCGGATAGGAACGCTGCTGGGTTACGTCAGTTCCACGTCCCAATATGCAGCGTCAAGAAACTGCTTCCAAGAAGCGTAGCGCTCATCCGACAGCCGAACGCTCGCGCACGGGTTGCGCCGTGGCTTGTAGGGGTGCTTAACGAGCCGAAGATTCGCCTGTGTCGGAGTTCTTCCGCCTTTTCGGACGTTGCATCCCACGCACGCGCAGACCAGGTTCTCCCAGCAGCTCGTCCCGCCCTGCGATCTGGGCACGACGTGATCCAGGCTGAGCTCCGACGAGCTGAACCGCCGACCGCAGTATTGGCACACATTGCGATCGCGTGCGAAGATATTGCGCCGGTTCAGCTTCACTTCCCTCTTCGGCAGTTTGTTGAACGTCAGGACACGAATGATGCGGGGCACAAGAAGGTGAAAACGCACTGTCCGCACCCAGTCGTGTTCTAAGGGCTCGAACTCGCGCTTGAACGCGCTTAGCTCCGTCCAATCCGTGAAGTCGTAGGCGACGTAACGCCCGTCCTCTACGCTGACCACCTCGGCAATCGGCTGCCGCTCGGCGTCACGTTTGAACAGCAGTGCAAAAGCGCGGCGTACACTGACCACACGCAACGCCATGTAGTGCGCATTGAGCAGCAGGACTCTGGTGTCAAGAAAAGATTCCGAAGTTGCAACAGCCTGCGCTGGGAAGACGACACCTCCTCGCCATACCACTCCACAACTCAACCGTAAACCTGAACTCCAGTATATATTAACCCCGTATTATGCGCGTGGCAACCGGAAAGTGAAGCCTCCTCGATCCCCGCGTACCGTGAGAATATTCTGTCGGCTCGTCTCAACGTTGGTGCCGATAAGGAACTTGCAGGGAAATCGAAATAACTAGGTCGATCTGGGGGGCGTAAGCTTGGCGGTGACCATTGTGCTGGCTGGAGGAGGGCTGAAAGCAGGTGTGTCGGCAGCGCGCTACGCCAAGATGGGCCAGGTAGTGCTGCTGCACGTGGACTTCGGTCAGCCGTCGTGGCCCGCGGAGCAACAGGGAATCACAGCGCTCGCGCGGTCTCTCGGCTGCACAACGGTGCAGGCAACGGTAGCGCCGGATGCGGCAACTTGCGGCGGTCGTCTCTCCACGCCTCCGCCGGCGACGGCTGCCGTAATCACAGTAATCCTGTCGATCGGTGTGCAATGCGCCATGCGGCTCGGGGGCTCCAAAGTGGTGGTTGGCCTATCAGCGCTCACGGACTCACTCTCGGTCGGATTGCCGATCCTCGAGGGGAGGCCCCAACGCACACGTGAGTTCACTCACTCTTATAATCTTATGCTGGAGGCGCTGCTGGTACAGCGACCGGCAATACGGGTCGAGGCGCCGCTCATGGACACGGAATATGCCGAGGTGGTTAGGGCGGCATTCCACTTCGAGCTGCCGGTAGCTAAGCTATGGACGTGCGAGACCGCAGGACCCGACGCCTGCCGACAATGTCCCCCGTGTCGGGCCCGGGCCCGGGCGTTTGCCGATGCACGAAGGGTCGATCCGTTGTACGTACGCACCGCGCCTCGGGGGCGCTGAAGCCGGGGACGCCAGCACCGCAGGGGTTCCAGCAGGGGCGATATGGAGTGACAAGCTTCCCCGCATGGGGAGGGTGCTCGAGGGATGACGGGCAAAGTCAAGGCAGCACTGCTCGAATCGGATCTGTCTCGCCTGCTGACGCCGGGCTTTCCGGGTATCACCGTCGAGGTGGGGCAGAGCAAGCGGTGGAACAGGCCCTGCGTGACATTCCGGTGGGCCGGGTTTGACGGACTGCTCCCGGAGGAACGGTTCCACCGGCTCAACAGGGTGATCCCGGAGTCCTTGCGCACCAAACGTCTCGACGGGTTTGTGTGGCTTGAGCTGACTCCGCAGGAGACCATCGAGGAGTTCCTCGAGCTTCCCCGAAGCGAGGATATCGCAGAGCGGGAAAGGGACATCTACTGCCGACTGCTCGAGCTCGGGTTCTTCGAGTCGTTGTCGGCGGCACTCGGCGAATCTCCTGAGGCGACTTGCCGCGGTGACTTCTCCAGGTCGGCCGCGTTGCTCGGTGCCGCCAACTGGACCGCCAAGCAGATCCGCGACGCCAAGCTTGTCTTTATACATCACGGCACATATTGCGATTGCCAGGCTCTGCTAAGTGCCGCCAGCGTGTTGGGTGACCTCCATGCCCGCGCCGTTTGATGATCGATCGGTACAGCCCTTGACCTCGCCGCCGTAACCCATTAGTCATGTTGGACTCTGATCACACTCCACCAAGCCAAGGGAGTTTGTGGCATGCGATGTAACCTGAGTGCACGTGATCAACTCGATCGTGACTTTCTTGAATTGCGACGGCGTCTGCTCGACGTTGCCGCCGGCCTGGATCGCATCGATAGGGCCGGCGGAGCCGACATGATTCGCACTGACGCGCGGGTGACGATGCTACGGCGAGCAGCCATGGTGCTGACCGACGACTGCGCCGACCGGGCCGAGCGCGTGCAGATGGTATTCTCCGATGAGTACGACGATAACTGGCGGGGTCGGTGACCGGCGAAGTGGTGACATGACGTGTGTCAGCACGCTTCGCTTGTGCCGATCGACCCGGTGCCGTGCGACGGCATGCCCGGGGGCCTGCGTTCGCGGGACACGGTGCGGTATCTGCGGTGTGTGCCGTTCATGTATAGCACGTTGCCCCCGCCTCTTTCCGCCACTCAGCGAGGGGGGATGAACGAGGGCGCCGCGTACAGGAGGCCGTGAAACGCCCCACGGCGCGGATGTCGGGGACACCTCGGCGATCTGCAGGAATCCACGCGGGCAGCAGGCTGAGCCCATGTATTACGTTGATCCGCACATTCACATGGTCTCGCGGACCACGGACGACTACGTACGCATGGCGCGTGCGGGGTGTGTGGCCGTATCGGAGCCCGCGTTTTGGCCGGGATTCGACCGCGGATCGGCTGAGGCCTTCCACGATTACTTCCGCCAGCTCACTGAGTGCGAGCCGATGCGATCCGCCGAGTATGGCATCCACCACATGTGCTGGCTCTGCGTTAACGCGAAGGAGGCACAAAACGTTACTCGCGCGCGCGAGGTGATCACGTTGATCTCCGACTTCATCGGTCGGCCCGGCGTGCTGGGCATAGGTGAGATCGGCCTGAACAAGAACACCAAAGACGAAGTCACGATCTTCGCAGAGCAGATCGAGCTCGCGATGAAAACTGACGAGCTCATCCTGGTACACACGCCGCACCTCGCTGACAAGTTCAGGGGGACGCGCATGATAATCGACATCCTCACGGGAGATTCGCGCGTTAAGCCCGAGCGCGTGCTCATCGACCATGTCGAGGAGCACACCATCAGGTATGCGCTCGACGCCGGATTCTGGGTGGGATTGACGCTTTACCCCCTCACGAAATGTACACCGGAACGGGCAGTGGACATGATCGAACGCTACGGGCCCGCAAGGATCACCGTAAACAGCGCGGGTGACTGGGGGCCGAGCAACCCCATGAACGTACCGGACTTCATCCGCACGCTGCGTGCCCGCGGCCACGATGCCATGACTATTCACCGGGTGGTGTACGAGAACCCGTTGCGGTTCTTCCGTCAGGCCGTCCGTTTCAACTTCGCCCCTCCACTGCCGCTTACATAGGCCTCCCGCCCCCAGGCCGCACTCACCGACCATCTCCCACATACCGCCTTATGTATCCTTACGTATGCCGTCGCCTGTTGCTATGCCTGCTGGAGACTTGACGAACACGTGCTACGAACTCGAGGAGCGCCTTTGCGTGGGTGCCGGAAGTGATCCCTGTCAGTCGCTGGCCGACGCTGTCGCGCGTCCCGCCGTCCCGGGACCGAAAATGCGTTCCATGTCGTTGACGATCCGCACGACGCGACGATGATCACGAGTTGCCTGGAAACGGCCCCTTATCTCTGCGCAGTTGAAGATGTCGGCGCCGACACCCATCCGGCGCTTTGGGCGCAGTAACGCCTCGTCGAGCGATCCCGTGATCCGCTGGGACCGAGAATCGAGCGTGTAAAAGACGGAGCCTGCGCCTTCGAAGGTGGCACCTACGCTGCCGTGGATGAGGTGGTAGATCACCGTCCCGTTGATCTGCGTGGACTCCGCCACGGTATCCCCGGGGACGGACCGCCAGACCGTACGTATGTGGATAACCTGCGTGACATCCTTGCGCGGATCGACTCGACCGGGCGTGCTGCGTCGAAGAACGATGTCCAGGTTGCCCCGGGCGTCAAAATCGTAATAGGCCTCGTCCATAGTCTCACAGTAGCGTTTCGCGCTGGCGCCCTTGCGGTGATCTATGATCCG
>JBHHXS010000238.1:0-5738 GCA_046757145.1 Phycisphaerae bacterium
CTCGCGCACGCGAGCAGCGCAAGATTCATCGCAACCTGCAGGGCATTCGCGAGATGAACAGGCTGCCCGGTGCGCTTATCGTGGTGGACGTTCACCGGGAGCGCAACGCGGTGCGTGAGGCCAAGAAGCTCGGAATCCCGACGATCTGCCTGATTGACACCGACTCCGATCCGGATTTTGCCGATGTGCCTATCCCCGGCAATGACGATGCGATTCGTTCGATCGACACCGTGCTGAGCCATCTCGTCGACGCGGTGGAAGAGGGGCTTAAAGCGCGAACCGCGCCGGAGCCGGAGGAGTCGCCGAGTGAGGGGCAGCAGGGACGACCGCGAAGGGGGGAAGGCCCAACCGAGGTCGTCCGGGGGGCCGGCCGCAGATCAGCACCGAGCGATGCTCCCCCGACAACGCACAGCGATGGCGGAGAATCAGCTTCCGGCCGCACTAACGAACCGGACGGCGCAATGTTGCCCGCTGCCGCAAGTGATCCTGAGGCCAGCTGACGCCCCTCCGTCCGGGCCGGCGCGTCCGTGTGCCGTAAGGGCGTCCTCGGTTTCCACGGGTGAACCAGTAGTGCAATTAATGGTGACAAGACCGCGGTGGTGGCGGTTCGCCGGTGAAGGCCGCCGACGCACAGCGCTAACCGCTGCAGGAGGCTAGTATATCATCATGGTGGCGATCTCCGCACAGATGGTTAAGGATCTGCGAGAGAAGACGGATCTTCCGATGATGGAATGCAAGCAGGCTCTGACGGAGTGCGACGGCGACGTTGCAGCTGCCGTCGAGTGGCTGCGAAAGAAGCACAAAGGCAAGCTGGCGGAACGCGCCGGCCGGGCGACAGGAGAGGGGCGCATCGGCATCTACGTGGACGAGGCGCGGCAGACCGGCGGCATAGTCGAGCTGCGATGTGAGACTGCACCGGTGGCTAAGAACGAACTGTTCGTGGGCCTGGCCAACGAGTTTGCCAAAAGGGTGGCGAAGGGACATGAAGATCGCCCGAACCCGGACGATCTACGACGAGATCCGGAACTCGAGACTAAGTTCACCGACGTATTCGGGCGTCTGCGCGAGGCAATGAACGTAGGTGCCTGCCGCCGCGTGAAGGGTGAGTTTATAGCCTCATACGTTCATCACGACGGTAAGAGCGGAGTTCTTCTAGCCCTCGATGCCTCACCTCGGTCTGACAAGAACATCGGAGCGGACCTGTGTATGCACGCGCTGTTCACGCAGCCGATTGCGATAGACCGAACCGGTGTACCTGCGGAAGAGCTCGAGAAAGTCCGAGCGCTCGCGCGAGAGATGGCACTGGAACAAGGCAAGCCCGAGCAGATCGTCGACAAGATCGTGCAGGGAAAAGTCAATGCGTTCTACGCAGAGCGCGTGCTGATGGAGCAGCTACACGTCAAGAGCGATGACTACGGCAAAACGAAGGTAGCCGACGTATTGAAGCAGGCCTCCGTCAACAAGGTGACCGATCTGGCCATCTTGAAGGTAGGCGGCTAGGACTCGCCCGCCCGCCGGCTGCGAGGCTACCTCGACTATGCAGTGGGACGACCGTTCGGTTGTAGTGTCCCGATGAGTGAGCCAAGGTATCAGCGTGTCCTTCTGAAGATCAGCGGGGAGGGGCTGTGCGCGCCCGGGCAGGTTGGCATTCACGGAGAACAAGTGCGGCGGGTGGCGGAGGAAATCCGGCTCGTCGTGGATCTGGGCGTCCAGGTGTGCGTCGTGGTGGGTGGTGGCAATCTTGTGCGCGGCAGCACGATCTCCAAGGATTCCCCCATCGAGGAGACCACCGGCCATTACATGGGCATGCTTGCGACGGTGATCAATGCGTTGGCTGTTCAGGATACGCTCGAATCGCTCGGTGTTGCCACACGCGTCCAGAGCGCGATCGCGGTCGACAATGTTTGCGAGAGGTTCATTCGTCGGCGCGCCATTCGCCATTTGGAGAAGGGGCGGGTAGTGATTTTCGCGGCAGGCACGGGTAATCCGTTCGTGACCACCGACACCGGTGCCGCCCTGCGATGCGCTGAGATCCGTGCCGACGCGTTGCTCAAGGCAACCAAGGTGGATGGGGTGTACACGACCGACCCCGTCGCCGACCCCGAAGCCGTCCGCATCGACCGGCTTTCCTACAACGACGTGATAGACCGACGACTCAAGGTGATGGACGTCAGCGCCGTCGACTTGTGTCAGCGAAGCGGTATCCCGATCATCGTTCTCGACCTGATGATCGCAGGCAATATGCGCGCGGTGGTTCAAGGCGCCGGAGTAGGCACGATCATCGACGCCGGCACGTGAGACGCCGCGGACGGCGCCACATCCCCTTTGGCGGCTGCCGACTAGTCTGAAATCGTGTCGAGAGCCGCGGGCGCCGTTCTACTCTTGCTCCTCCTGCTCCGCCGGCTTCAGTTCGCCCGGTTTCACGATCATGCCCTGGGCCGTCAGTTTTGAGGCGAACTTCTCCGGCTCTGCATAGAGTGCTTTTTCGCACTTCGGGCAGCAGAAGTAGACTTTTGCCCCGCTGGCCAGCGTCGTGAACGCCTGCGGACTGATCTCACCACCCATTACCGGGCACTTGGTCTGGTAGGTGAAGCTGTTGGCAAGAGCCGCACGGTACTTCTCGGTGTCTTGCTGGTATTTCCTGATGCAGCCCTTGCAGCAGAAGTGGACCTTCTGCTCGTTGCTCTCGATGAAGGCATCCGGAGCGACGGGCTTGTGTGAAATCGGGCAGGTGACCTGCACCTTGTCGCGTCCCGCGAGCGCCTTGCGCTGGGCGGCGGCCTTCTCGGCATATTTGGATGGGTCAGCCTGATACTTGGGGATGCAGTCCTTGCAGCAAAAGAAAAGGGGGCCGTCGGCTGTCGCAACGTTCCACGCGAAGCTCGCCGCGTCGTCGCTTACCGGGCAGCGCAGCGTGCTCGTTTGCGCCGCACGCTCGTGGGTACCGTGTTCGTCCTGGGCAGCCACCGGTCCTAGGTAGACACCGATCACCACCGTCATTGCCAATACCGCGCCAAACATACGTATGGTCATCTCATCATTCTCCCGTACTAGGCTGCCAGCCGTATGGCTCGTACTCGCGAGCCGAATCGTCGTGTCTCCGACCGGTCAAACGCTTAGGTGCATAAGCCTACCGGATGCGTCGCCTCGACGCCAGCCTGCCTGACACGAGGATGCGCAGACGTAACAATGGGCACCTGGCCATCGAGTCTCCGACGTGTCCCATACCAAGCACACGTGCGGTCGGCACTTTATGTCTTGCACGCAGACACCAACCGGCGTACAAGTAGCGTCAGGGACGAGTGGCTCCCACGTATACGCTGAACGCTGGAACGGAGCAGAATCATGCGATTGACGAATCAGCTGGGTTTGGTGGGCGTACTCGGGGTTCTTTGTGCCGTTGCCGTAATCAGCTCGTGTCGGGCGTCCAGGCCGATCGCGCGACGCGCGCGTACGGGGGAGATGAGCGTCAGGCCCGGGATCAATGACGAACTCAAAGAGGGCGCCGTCGATAAGTGGATCAGTCGCTTCGAGGGCGAGAATCGTGAGATCTGGCGGGAGCGTGAGCGAATCGCCGATAGCATGGGCCTCAAACCGGGGATGGTAGTCGCCGACGTAGGTGCCGGCACGGGTTTCCTTTCCGAGCTGCTGGCGGATCGTATACGTCCCGGCGGCAAGGTCTATGCCGTCGAGATAGTCCCGGAGTTCATCGACCTGATCAGCACGCGGGCGGCGGAGCACGGCGTGTCTAACATCGAACCGGTCCTCTGTACCGACGATTCTGTCGAGCTTCCGGCGAGCTCCGTCGACGTTGCGTTCATCTGTGATACTTATCATCACTTCGAGTATCCCAGGAGCACCATGGCTACAATTCACCAGGCGCTGAAGCCCGGTGGGGAGTTAGTAATAGTAGATTTTCTGCGCGAGCCCGGGAAAAGCCGCGCATGGATTCTCAAGCACGTCCGGCTGAGCAAGGAGGCCGTTATCAGCGAGGTCGAAGATGATGGATTCGAGCTTCTGGATCGAGGTGATGACATCTCTTACCTGACCGAGAATTACGTCGTACGCTTCCGCAAGAGTGACTGACGCCCGCGCCGGCCAAGATCATCCGGTGTGCATAGCCCGAAACCGCGATAGAGTCAGCAACTCCGCCCCGAACTTGGCGCGCCGAGTAACGGCATTTACAGCGGCGTGCGTCATCATATCCAACATGATTGGTACCGGAATCTTCGGTACGACGGGGTTTATCGCGCGCGACCTGGGGCATCCAGTCGTGATATTGTTGGTGTGGATCCTGGGCGGAGGATTGGCGTTTCTCGGGGCACTGTGTTACTGCGAGCTTGGAGCGGCGATGCCCCGCGCGGGCGGGGAGTACATCTACATCCGCGAGGCTTACGGGCCTTTGCTGGGGTTCCTAAGCGGATGGATGTCGCTGACGATCGGGTTCAGTGCAGCCATCGCCACCAACGCCCACTTGTTCGCCATCCACGCGCGGGAACTTCTCCCAGACGTGTTTTCTCATGCGGGGATGCACGGTGGGTGGGGACATTATGTTCTACATCCCCGAAGCATAGCACTGGCGATGGTGTGGACGCTGACGATAGTGCACGTCGCTGGAGTCGGCGCCGGGGGGTTTGTGCAACGTGTGTTGACCATCGCGAAGGTCGGGGCCATCGTCCTGTTGATCGCCGCTGGTGTCCTGGTCGGTAAGGGACAGTTCGGGCGCGTCATAAGCGGCGACTCGACCCCGCAGTTCAGTCTGTCAGCCGTGCTCGTTTCCCTGTTGTTTGTCAGCTTTAGTTACTCCGGTTGGAACGCCGCCGGCTACATTGCCGGGGAAATGGAAGAACCGCGTACGAGCATCCCCCGGGCAACCCTGTGGGGCACCGGGTGCGTTGCGGTCTTGTATCTAGGGCTCAACCTCCTGTACGTCTATGCGCTGCCCATCAGCACTTTAGCCGCGGATCCGATTGAGCCCGTGGCGCACAAGTCCGCTGCTGCAATGTTCGGTGACGGTGCAGGGCGGTGGGTCACAGCGATGTTGTCCGTGTCCATCCTCGGCGCTGCCAGCGCCATGATCTGGGCCGGCCCGCGAGTGTACTATTCAATGTCGCGGGATGGCGTCTTTCCTGCTGCATTCGGACGAACCACCTCGAGGGCGTCCTCCCCTGTGCAATCTATAGTGCTCCAGAGTGTGTGGGTAAGCATCCTTGTGATGTCGGGAACGTTTGAGACGCTGTTGCTCTACGCCGGCTTCGTCCTGGTTGTGTTCACCGGTTTGGCTGTTGGAGCCGTCATCGTCTTGCGCATTCGACGCCCTGACCTCGAGCGCCCATATCGTGTCCGGCCGTATCCGCTTGTACCGGTCGCGTACCTTGCGATCTCGCTGACGATCATGTGGGCGGCATTCGTCGTCCGACCTATGGAATCAGTGCTTGGTGTCGCCACCGTGCTCACGGGTGTGCCCTGGTATTTCTACTGGAAGCGAAAAAACGCCGCGTGCGTCGAGACCGGCGCGGCCGGCAAGGCGTGACTCAGCTCGTGCGGCGCTCTGACCTGCCTTTCGTGGCGCATTGTCTTCCGCATCGTATATAGGGCATGCCTGCAGCCGAGCACAGCCCGACATGTGTGCGGTGCACACCGCCTGTGTTCGCTCTCTGTAAAGGTGTTTGGGTTGCCGATGGGACCATCGGGCGTTGTCCACCGTGCGTCGACGTGATACCTTCCGGGCAGTAGGG
>JBHHXS010000239.1:0-5721 GCA_046757145.1 Phycisphaerae bacterium
TGGCCCCGACCTCTAACTGAGATACGCTGAGGATATCTTCAATCAGGCGGGAAAGACGACGCGTTTCCTTCGTTATTACATTGTAGCACTCGGTTATTATGTTCGGGTCGTCAAAGACCCCGCTGGATAGTGTCTCCGCGTAGGCGCGTATGTTGGTCAGGGGCGTGCGCAGTTCATGGGTCACCTGTGTGACGAAGTCCTCGCGCGCTCGGTCAGCACGTACATGCTGACTTACATCACGTATAACGACCACACACTCACCTTGACGGTGAGCCCGCTGCAGTGGAATCACCCAGACACGGTACGTGCTGTCAGCGGCATCTGTGTCTTCTTTCGCCTCAATCGGAACACTGCGCGCCTGGAACGAGCCTGTATGTGATAAGGCATCGCGAAGCACATTGAGTACGTCAGCACCGACGCCGCTGGCGCGGGCGTCCGGCAGACTTGCGTTTTTGGCTTCCTGCGCGTCCCAGCCGAACAAACGGCGGGCGGCAGAATTCATATACTCGAACCGAACTTCGTCTGTTATATAGATGATACCATCGGGCAAGGCGTTGATGGCCGCTGCAAGCGCACCCCCACTTGACCTCTCCAGCACCTTGGCCAGTTCCGTGTTCGCTTCCTTGCGCTGCACAGCGTCAAGAGCGCTTTGGGCATAGTCGACCAACTCGTTCCATGCGGTAATGAGAGCATCGGACGTATCAGCTAGACGCAGCGACGCAAGGTCCTGCGCCAACCGGTGTCGGCGGGCGCGAAGCCGCTCAGCAATTCGTGAAGCACTGCGAAGCTGCGAGCGCAGACACCTATACAGCCCGAACAAAGCCCCCATCGCCACAAGAACCACAGTGAGCGTCCCGGAGTGACTCACGAGAGCGGTGCCGCCCGCCGGATCAGCAGGAAGACGAGCCTCGAGATACAGACACGCCTCCGACTCCCCAGGGGGCGTCGATACTGACTGCTCGACGGCGCCAGGCGCGGGGCGCTGAGCATCCGGCGCCACCACTGCTTGAGCGCTCGCCCGGTGAAGCATTATCGGGGCGTTATACAATCGAGCCGTTACCAGACCTCGGTCCGTCTTGATAGCGGTCTCCTCCAGTGTCGTTGGACGAGTGCCGCCCAACGGTGGTTCGCTTGTGTACGTGCCCACTTCAGCAACATCAATAGATGCCGTTATACGACCTTCGTGGTCGACGATCCTGAGCACCTCGGTCGGAACGTACGTAGCGAAGTCGTATAACTCGCGCTGCAGCCCCGCGATTGCCACCCCCTTGTCATTGCTCTCCCCGTCTTGTAGCTGCAACCGGTCAAGCAGGCAGGAGATTGCGTATTGCCCGCTCCTGTGCGCGTACTCTGCCGTCCGTTGTCTAGCCTGCGCAACGCCGAAGTAGCCCACCGCGCCAAGCCCGACAAGATAGGTCACGACGATGGAAAACCCGAACCACCGCGGGACCTCCTCAGCCATCCAGAATCTCTTGAAGCGTGCCCAGTCCATACTCACCCGGCGTTATCGCTGCTAGTGAAACGATTAGGGAGGTACTCATCCCTATCATCGTTTGTGGATCGATTCGGCTTAACTCCAAAGGAGCGCCGTGTGCCGAAGTCTACCGGGCAGTGCGCATACGCGCCCCAGCCGCACGCGAGCGCGTCTGCGAAAGGCGTCAACTGGTGTTTATGGGGCTAAGACTACGACGAACGATACGCACAAGCGTTGGTCAACGCGTGCCCGCCGTCCGCTGCAGCAATGCGAAGTCCGCTAGGTCGATATCCAGATCCGCGTCAGAATCGAAGTAGTCGTAACATGTCGGCCATGCAGGATAAGTCTGCTGGAATGCGGACCGCTCGGGGCCGGATAAACAGTCTGCAAACGCAACGTAGTCGTACAAGTCGAGACTCCCATCGCAGTCTACGTCACCGTATGCGTCACAGCAGTAATAGACCTGGACGGTATCCACGTACCAGCCGTGAATCCCGTTGCACCCGTCAAGACCCATCTCGAAGCGCAGGCGGACGTCATTACCGGCCGCTGCAATCCCGCTCAGGTTGAGTTGCGACTGCCCCCAGCTCCCGTCTACATCACCACCGTCGGTACCGGTGAAGGCCTCCTCCCCTGCCAGAGGGTTGTCATTATTGGACGGTCCGTTAAGCCGCCCAGGATACGCGTTGAAATCGAACTGGGCCGATCCTATGACAGTCCAGGGGCCTCCGTTCACACTGACTTTCAGATTCCCACCATCCCATAGCGCCTCCGTCGCAACCCGGTGATCGAAGGCAATCCGCGTGACATCACCGGCGGGGGGGATAGTGATAGGGGGGCTTTCAAGCCACAACACGCCGGCCTCCGTGTCCGCCCCACAATCGCCGATGGTCAGGTCAGCCACGAATGCCGCTCTTCCCGGGTGGCCATCAGGAAGAGGATCGACGACTGCCCAGTCCGGCGTGTCGAATGTTGCTGCGTCGGCGAGGTCGCGTGTACCTGCAGCCCACTCGCCCAAACCCGACTCCCAATCCTCGACATAGAAGCGCCTGAGCGTCCCCGGTGTGCCACACAGAGGAGGCGCACCGGGCTTCAGCATCGGCGCAAATTCGCACTGCACCGGCTCCGCGCGAAGCTCCACCGCATCGATAGCGCCCGCCAACTGCGCGCAGTCCGCGGCACTAATGATCTCGCCTGAACTGGCCCGCGCAGGTACCTCTGTATCCAGTGTGGGAAGATCGACTCCCAGAAGATCCATGCAAGACTGCTCGAGCGCATCAGCATGCTCGGGAAAATGGGTCGCCGGAACCTGGTAGGTAGTCTCTGCGCGCCAGTAGATATGGAATGCCTTTGTCAGCCCGATGCCGCGCACTGCTATGCCGTTGTAGACGCCTCCGTCAACCAGAAGCGCGAACGCGTGATTGGGCACGCCGGAGTTGACGTGTACTCCGCCGTTGTCGCTCACACCGCATGCGTAGTATCCCACATCCGACACCTTGCCCGGATGAGAAAAGCAGTTGGGATTCCACATGTCACGTATCGCACCGCCGAAGGCTACATCGTCCTCGCCGGCGAGCCAACGCACGGAAGCGTCCATCGCCTCCTCAAGGGCAATCGTCACCACGACGTTCGGGAGTTCTCCGCGAATCGAATTGCCGTCGTCGCGACCTATCAGGACGGACGGAATCGTGATCGCGGGATCCCACCCGCTCATCCTGAATACTCGATTCCCACGGGTGTTGACGACGATCACGCCGACGGCTCCAGCAGCAGCCGCGTTGTTCACCTTTGTTGTGAATGCACACGTGCCCCGGTCGGCAAGGGCGATTCGGCCCGGGGAGAAACCGATTAAAGGCTGACACGCATCTGTCATACTGGCCGTCGCCTCTTCGTCATCGCCGTCGTACGCGAGCTGGACGTCCGCCGTTACAGTCAGCGGCGCCGGAGGGTTGAAAGCGGCACCGGCTGCTGCGTACACCCCCGCTATGTTTGAGGGCGAATGGACATCACACAACGGCGGCGGGCTGCCGCCCAACGTGGAACATTGGTCGTCCCCACGAGGAGCGTCCGGAGTATCCGTGCCTGAACCGTTCAGATAATCCACAACCTCGCCGAAGATGTCGGAGTACGACTCGTTGAGTGCCCCCGGCTGGTACTGGTATATCAGATTGTGCGTCGAGTCGGTGTACGCATGACCCCATTCGTGGGCCACCGTGTCATCGGCCGTGATGCCGATACAGTAGTTCGTGGATACACCGTTCCAGTTGGCGTTGGGACAATTGATCGTTGGGTCATCATTCACACTGTGCATGATCCCGTCGGAACCGTCCCACGACAGAAACGCTCCTTGTGTCGCACTCGCGACCAGGTTATAGGTGTCCGCCGAGTATTCAATAAGGTTGTCTATGTCTACGTCGCCGATAGGGAAGTGGTCCCCTTCGGACCAAACCAGAAAACCGCTGCCATAACCGCCGTTATATACGCGCCGGTCGATGGCGTCGCGCATGCCGCTGATCCGGTCGACCACGTAGCCCTTGTGCGCGTCCACGTAAAGGAATTCGCGCACGTCACGACCGTTGCCCACCTCAACTTCGTAAACCAGGTGGTTACGCCCGGGGCGCCCTCGCGCCAGATTAGCCCGAAAGACGTACAATTTGCTCTGCAACACCCGGACCGCGGCATCGGGTTCTATTCGCCTGCGCACGGCGGCCAACGCGATGTCAGTCGCTGCGTCCGTGTTTACGCGCGGCGTCGTATCCACGCTAATGCCTGGAACGAAGGTGCCGTTGGCGGCAATAGGACGCCCATCTGCGTTGAAATGGACATGCAGCATTCCCGCAAAAACCTCGACACCCTGGTGGACCTGCCGATATGTAACCCGCGTGTGCCCGATGCCGTCGCGCCGAGTGCCCGTGACCACCAGTTCGCGTTCCGGATCGGCAACACCGAAAAGTTGGCCGTATTCACGGATGAAGTCCAGCGGGTCGGCCTGCCGTTGCCAAGGCTGAGCATCAGCCGTGATCGGCTCGCCCCCACCTGCCGTAACAAAGCTCGCCACCCCCGTAGCGCGCGACACCCTCAGGTGCAGGGCGTCGGACTTGTTTGTTCCCCCGGCCGCCAGCGCCTGCCCGCCAAAAGCAACCACAAGAACGACTGCCGGCACCGCGAATACCCGGGCCACTCGTCGCAGTCGGGGCGCTACTGCCGGCGGGTCCGTCCGCAAGCGTCGATATACATAGCCTACAGCTGACAACGGCAAACCTCCATTCCCTCCCAGTCCATCCACGGGGGTAGCGGCTACACCTATATATATCCGGTGCAACCACCCGTGTACACCGGTTCGGCGAGGGTTAAACGCGATCGACCTTTCACCCTTTTTTGGTTACGGCGCGTCGGCGCGATCAATCCACCCTCCGCCTATTACGACGTCGCCATCGTAGCACACAACAGCCTGCCCAGGAGTTATCGCTCTTTGTGCCTGGTCGAAGATCACCCGCCAGCCACCGCCATCCAGCCGATGCACGGTCGCCTCTGCAGCTTCATGCATATAGCGGATCTTCACTTGAGCCCGGAAGGGGCTGTCGGGCGGGTCTACCAGATAGTTGACTCCGTCAGCCATAAGGGTGCAGCTCAGCAATTCGTCCGCGCCCCCCACAGTCACCGTGTTGTGCAGCGCATCCAGATGGGTTACGTACATTGGTGTCCCGGCAGCAATACCCAGACCACGCCGCTGACCGATTGTGTAGCACCCTACACCCTTATGCTGACCGATGACTCTGCCTGTCGATGCTACCACGTCGCCCGTCGAGAATGCCTCAGGCCGGCGCTGGCGCAACATGCGAGCATAGTCGCCGTCGGGCACGAAACATATCTCGACCGAATCCGGCTTGTCGTGGTTGGGCAGCCCGAATCCGGCGGCCAACGCGCGCACGTCGGACTTGCTGTATCCTCCGATTGGGAACATCACGCGATCAAGCACGCCGCGGTTCAATCCGAACAGCACGTACGACTGGTCCTTCTGCTTGTCGTAGGCCCGCATAAGAACCCTGCAGTGCCTACCACTTGTAGCCGCCGGCACTTCCCCACACTCAGCCACCGCCACGGATGCGCCAACGCGGTACCCCACGCGCGCATAATGCCCCGTCGCGATGTATTTGGCCCCGACCGTATCAGCATACTCCAGCAGCCTACCGAACTTGAGCTGATCATTGCATCTCACGCACGGGTTGGGAGTACGCCCGCCAATG
>JBHHXS010000240.1:0-5710 GCA_046757145.1 Phycisphaerae bacterium
GGCAAGCGGTGCGGACGTGGTCTTGATCCCGGAAATCGGCTTTCATCTCGATTGCATATGTGAGCAAACGCTCGATCGGAGCAAGCGTGGTAAGGCTTACACGCTGATAGCAGTTGCAGAGGGAGCAAGGCCCGCCGGTGGCACCGTCGTCGTCGACCGCGTCGTTCATGAATCGCCGGACCCCATCAGACTGGGCGGAGTAAGTGAAGTTCTGTGCGAGCAGATTGCCGAGCTCACGAAGCTTGAATGCCGGGCGACTATCCTGGGGCATGTGCAGCGGGGGGGCACTCCAACCGCACGCGACCGCGTTCTCGCGACCCTCTTCGGCCATTATGCCGTCGAGATGCTAGTCAATGGGAACTGCAACCGGATGGTGGCGATGCAGAAGGGCGCGCTAACCAGCGTACCCATAGATGAGGTCGCAGATCAACAAAGGCTTGTTCCGGTCGATGACCCGCTTGTGGCCGCCTGTCGGACGACTGGCTGTTCTTTCGGGGATCGCTCATAGACGAAGCCGTCTGTGACGTGCCTCCTCTCGCGATTGGCACAACTCTCCTTACACTCAGCTTGGGCGAACCGCCACGCCCGCCGACCGTGCATGATCAGCCTGCGGCTCAGGTAGCGACGCGGAACCTGTGAAACCCGAGACTAGGCTAGTAGCTTGTGCACGTGGACTGCTCGATGCAGAATCTCCCCCGCGCAATCCAAGGTGTAGGAGAAGGGTTTGTACTCGCGGAAGTGAAGCTGCGCCGCTGTCTTGCGGGATGCGCACAGTTCGTCGTTGCTAAGAGGCGTGCTCTTGAAGGTAAGTAGCCAGGTGTTCGGTGAGACCACGTGTCGCCCCCGGCGCAGACAGGTCGCCAGCGTTCCGACCGCGCGAGAGATCACCAGATCATAAACTCGTCCCGAGTCCCAGTGGTTGGTGTGTCCATGTGTTGGGTATAGATTGTGAAGATGCATCGCCTGCGTGGTTTGGGTGAGGAACCCGACCTTCTTCCGTTTGGCGTCGAGCGCCGTGACAGCCCATTCTGCCCGCATTATCGCAAGGGGCACTGCCGGGAATCCACCCCCGGTGCCGACGTCGAGCACCGTTCTTACCGGTATGCCCTGGTGCTCAACCCAAAGGATGACGGCGAGTGAATCTGCACAGTGCTTAACTGCTACTTCCCCCGGGTCGGTTATTCTCGTCAAGTTGAACTGGCGGTTAGCGCGCAGGAGGGCATCGTAGTGGCAACGGAATTGCTCTTGCTGTCGGCGCGACAGCGGAATGTTCCAGCGCCCCAGCGCGTCGGCCAGCGCTTCGTCAAACTGCCTGATCTTGTCTCTCACATTCTTATAATGCGCGATCCTTGGCTTAAAGAAACAGTAACTCCCAGCGGTTGACGTACAAGCTGCCCGATAACAACTCCCCTTCGCTGCGCTTGTTCTCGGACTGGACTACGCGCCATAAGCAGGCGGTGTCACGCACAGTTAGTTAGCCGTTGGGACTCGGGCGAACCATCCTTTCGTTAATTACTACCATGGTGGATATCCGCATCTGCCCTGCGTCGTTTCGGCTGCAGGGTATGTCGGTGACTCGCCGCAGTTTGAAGCACACCGCGCAGACTGGGGCCCTTTTTTGTTACGGTACTATATGAACATGCGCAATCCTGAATCGCTGATCTGAGTTCCACAAACCCGCGCGGTGTTCGCAAATTAGCCGCTTGCGCTTGCTGGGTCTGGTGAGCTTCGCGCGATCGCGCGCGGTCGTTTGGGTCATTGTACATGCTTAGGTAATACCAGCGTCGTGCCGCCCGGAGTAGGAGCTGCGATATGCGTCAGATCGGCGTTGCTTGTCTGGCCCGCAGGTCGGAACCGAGCGCCTTGCGTTCTAACAGGGTCTTTAATCGTAGCGATCGGCGGTATCGATCTGATCGCCAATCTCCCGGTGTAAGCCCGCCGACCAGCATCGCACTGCGTAGCTGTCGGATACCGAACGGCAAGGTCCATTTGAAGCGCAGGCTTGGGAATAGCCTTTGCAGCTTTGAACCGTCGACTCGATACGACCGTTGGTCGAACACGTTGGGCGTGATAGAGCGTGCGGACTGCGGGACAAGCTCGGTGATTGCGTCGGCGATGTCGATAACGCGATAGTTCTCGTCACTGCGCACGACGTTGAACGTCTGACGATGCACGAGACGATCCGGCGCTGCCAGTAAGGCGGCGTATGCGTGCGCAACATCCTCCGCATGTGCAAGCGGGCGCCAGGCGCCACCGGACGACTGCATGGCGATCTTGCCCGTGCTGACGGCAGCAGCCACAAGGTCGTTGACCACCGTGTCGGTGCGGAGACGTGGGGATACGCCGTAAAGTGTGGGGTTTCGCAGAATGACCGGGCAAAAACGGCGATCCGCCCTCCGTGTGAGTTCACGTTCACAGCGCAGCTTCGATTGGGCAAACGTCGTCGCTGGATCTAGAGGACCATTCTCGTCAAGCAGTCCGTACTCACCACGGCCATACACGGCGCATGTCGAAGCGAAGACGAAACGCGACACAGAAGCCTGCTTGCAGAGTTCGGCTAACCGGATTGTCGCCTCGACATTGACTTCGTCGACCAGACGAGGCGGAAAGTCACTACACGCGCGTTCGGGCAACGCAGCCAGGTGAACGACGGCGTCCAGCCCGACAAGATCCCCGCAATCGACTTCGCGGACATCCATGTCAAGGCCAGGGGTGTGCTGGTGTACGCGGCCAAAATCGCATCCCTTATACCAGTCACAATCGAGCCCAACCACGTCGCAGCGGGCGTGCTTGAGCACACTGAAGAGAATGGTGCCGAGGTAACCACGATGGCCGGTAACTAGCACCCGCATTTGACCCGTGCTTCTCCGTCGCTCGTCTGTCCAGGGATGTGATATGCCGGGTGGTACATACCTACCCGCCGCACTGTACCTGACCACACCCACCACTCGGCACGGTTGTCCGCGGCCTATCGGATAGACGTACGCCGCACACACCAAGTTCTAGAGGTATCGGCTGCGTCATTCTTGCGGCTTGATAGCAATTCTTGGATGTACGACTCGTGCGTATCCGAGCCGGCGTGTTGTTTCATGAGCTCCACGACTACATAAGTCGTGGGCTTTAGCCCGTGTGACGGCGCCCTGGCGTTGTGGTCCGTACGCTGTGCGACGGCACGAATCGCCATGGGCGTTCCCTGCCTTGCCGCGGTCGCGCAGGCTGAAGTCTGCGGCCCGGAACAACGGATTTCCGAGGCTGATGCCTGGCGTTTCGCCTAAGGGGAAGCAGCGTGCGGCCCACGTTTTGGGCTGTCCTCGCGTTGTTCAACAGGCGCGGTGCTAGGGTGCGCGGAGCACGCCGTTGGTGTCGGCGTGGTCGGCGGCATAGGGCATCAGCATATGCACATATGATGCCTGGTGATGTTCACGGCGCTCCAGGCCGAGTGTCCGCTGCACCGCACGGATCGTCTGCTCGTCCGGCCCTTCAATCTCGACAAACAGGCCTACGTGGGGCGGTTCATCCAGCTCGACGCGGCATCTGTCCAGGGCCCAGCTCTCACGGCGCTTCTCGTATGCAAGGACAGGTACGAGGCCAAGGGCATCGAGCACCCGCATAGCGGTGGCACCATCATCAACCTTGAGCTCAAGCTCCTCACGTGCTTTCATCGCCCCGGGGCGCAGCGGCCCTTTGAGTGTCAGCGTTGCCGCTCGTCCCGGCCGCATACCATGTGGAGAGGTCGGCATGACCTTCTGCGGGGACGGTGGCGGCGCCGGGGCCGCTTCCCCCTGCTCTCCCTCGGTACGTGGAGGTTGTGGTTCGGTCTGTCGTAGGCGCAGGCCGCACCCGCGTCGTCGCAGCGACCCGTCGGGGCGATCAAAGATGGTGTTAGACTCCAGCACCCGCCCGAGGAACTTCGCCCCGAGCGATCGGAGGCGAGTACGGACCGGGTCGTGTGATTCGACACGCACCTTTATTTCGGTCTCAAGCGCCATTACCGCCGGCCGATGGTGGAATGAAGTGAAAAGGGCATGGCAGCCCCAGCATGTCTCACGTCAGTTGGCCACGACATTGACGAGTCGGCCCTTCACAACGATGACTTTGCGTACGGTTTTACCTTCCAAGGCAGCCCTTACGCGTTCATCCCCCAGTGCCGCCGCCCGCACGCTCTCCTCGTCGGCATCAGCCGCGACGGTCAAGCGGGCCTTGATCTTACCCTGTATCTGGACGGCAATCTCGACTTGGTCGTCGCGCGCAAGAGCGGGGTCGTAGGCAGGCCAGGGTTCGTACGCCAGGGTGGTGTCGTGCCCGAGCCTGTGCCATAGTTCCTCCGCCAGATGCGGCGCGAACGGCGAGAGCACGAGGATGAACGGCTCGATCACCGCCCTGGGCCGGCGCTCGAGCGGGGTCATGAGGTTGACGAAGTCGAACAGGGCGGCGATCGCCGTGTTCATTCTGAGCCGCTCCAGATCCTCCGTAACGCGTTTTATTGTCGTGTGCAGGGCGCGAAGGTGTGTTTCGCCCGGTGCGTCCGTGGTCAGCGCGGATGTTAGCTCGCCCGTTGTCTCGTCCACCACGAGTCGCCACACGCGCTGGCACAGCTTGAACAGCCCGGGGACGTCGCGTGTGTTCCATGGTTTAGCTGCGTCCAAGGGCCCCATGTACATCTCGTATAGTCTGAACGTATCCGCGCCGTACCGGGCGATGACAGCGTCCGGCCCGACCACGTTCTTGAGCGACTTGCTCATCTTGGCGACAATGCGCGTAACGGGCTCGCCAGTCGACTTTCGGATGTAGTTGCCCTCACCGTGCTCCTCGACGTCGTCAGGACCGACGACCAGCCCGACCTGATCGCGATAGGCAAAGCTCTGGATCATACCCTGGTTGAACAGCTTCTCGAACGGCTCGGAAGTCGAGACGTACCCTAAATCGTACAGCACCTTGTGCCAGAACCTGGCGTATAGCAGGTGCAGAACAGCGTGCTCGGCGCCGCCGACGTATAGATCGACCGGCATCCAGTACCGCTCAGCCTGCGGATTGCAGAAGTGCTGCTCATTGTGTGGATCGATGAAGCGCAGGTAATACCAACAGGACCCGGCCCACTGAGGCATGGTGTTAAGGTCGCGGCGGAAGCTCCGTCCGTTACGCCTTACATTGACCCATTCGGCGGCGCGTGCCAGTGGGGGCTCGGGCGGGGCTGCGTCGTTGTCGAGCACCGCTGTCGGCTTGAAATCCTCGATGTCGGGCAGCTCCACCGGCAGCTCGTCATCCTCGACGACGACAGTCGTACCGTCGTCGGCGTGAAGCACCGGAAAGGGTTCGCCCCAATACTTCTGTCGACTGAAGATCCAGTCTCTAATCTTGTAGTTTACGGCCGGGCGGCCCACGCCGTTGTCCATGAGCCAGCGGGTGATTCTCGCCTTGGCGTCGGGCGTGGATAGACCGTCCAGTTGACACGCTCCGCCCGGGACGTCGATTGTCGCCGCGCCGGGTGAGTTTACCGATACACCCTCACCGGTGAACGCCGCCCCCCACGTCTTGGGATGCTCCACGAAGTGTGCTGTGAGTCGGTCAATTCCGATCTTCTCCCGCAGCACGGCGCGGGTCCGTTCCCCAAGCCCCTTGCTCCGGGCACTATGTTGAGCAACCTCGTTCGCAAGATCTGGGAACTCGCGTGCGACCTGCTCAAAGCCGACCGTGGCTTGCTCATCGATGA
>JBHHXS010000241.1:0-5635 GCA_046757145.1 Phycisphaerae bacterium
CGTTGCCAGTCTCGCCGCTGACAGCGAAAGAAAAAGAATGTGCCACACCGCCATCACTGCGTATCCCGTCCGCCTCCCGCTCGCGCTTACCCCCATCAGCACGATCGCGGGAACGGCTAAAAGGTAGTATCGCTCGAACGCAACGGTACTGAAAACCAGCGATACCATGAACACGACGACACACGCCCCGAAGAACATGTCCCTGACGTGTTTTGCCGAGACTATGCGCTGAATCAAATCCATCGTCAGATAACAACCGATGAACCACGCAGGAAAGGCAAGCAGGCGCGCAGCATCGGTACCGGCGCCGACGCGAAGGAACAGTGTCCGCAGCGCGCCGTTGTGATGTGTGGCTAGGAAGTCCGGAGCCAGCACGATATAGACCGGGATTAGACAAAACGCCACGACCAGATTGATCCACCGCTTTCCCTTACACCACCACAGCAGAGGAAAGAATAGATAGCCGAACCAGACGAAGAAAAAGTTGATGTTCGAGGGACAGAACCCTAGCTCTGGTTTGGTGGCGGTGAAGGCCTCCCGGCTGACCGTCAGTCCACCTTGAAGGACCACCAGCGGTATCCTGAGAACGAGCGGGGCACCGGCAAGGCACCATCGCAGGGCAGAGCGGTCCTTCTGGAGCAGCAGCACGAGCATCGCTGCCACCGGGGCGAACGAGGCGTGTATCCGCACGTACAACGCCGCGGTAATCGCCACGCTGCCTGCTAGCAGGGAACGATCCGACTTGCAGGCAAGACCTTGGAAGTAGCAACCCATCCCAATGACCGTGAACAGGAGGCTCAACGGCTCGGCCATGACGGCGAACGCCATGCAGAAGATGTACGGAAACAGGAAAACCAGGATCGGAAAGTAGACGCGCGGGTCGTCGGGGTCCCGGCGGCGAAGAAGCAGCGAGACCCACAAGGTCGCAAGAACGGTTATGAAAAGCGACAAGCCTCGAAAGACCGGATAGCTGAACCCCAGCAACCTGCCGCACCAAGAGTAGACCATGAAGAAGAGCGGGGCAGGGCTCGCAGGCTCCCCGCCGTACGTGCGAAGCAGATCCACAGATACACCGTCGGCAAACTGCCTGATGACGCGCATGTAGATCTCTTCATCACCGTCAAAGAGATGGCGATTCTCAGACAGCGCACCAACCGATATCGCGATGCCGATCGTCAGGAAAACGAGTGCCCAGAGGGTGACGTTGGAAGTCAGTACCTTCGCCAGCAACGGCGGACACTCTCGCACGTACGACTCCTCCTCCTCCGCGACGTGGGCGGACGGACTCCGGGTCATGGCGCACGGCCTTCATCAGGAGCTGGCGCCCTTTTCAGACGCTGACGCAGTGTTCGCACGTAGTCTTTGCACGCCTCGTCGTGGCAATTGTTGTCACACAGGTCGATGAAGGGCAACGCGTTGTCGTCCTGCTGATCACATTCGTATATCCTGCCAGCAAGACAGAAACTCCATGGATCATCCGGACGATCGCGCACGACGGCTGCCAGTCCTCCTAGAAGGCGATGTCTTGCTGCGGCACCTTGCCCGCCGAGCTCGCACAGCGCCTCAGTATTCTCGGCGGCGGCCTCAAAGCGCCCTTGAGCCAAAGCTGAATACGCCAGGGTACACAGCGCTATCGGAAATGCCCGGGCGTCCTCTTGTGCCACCGCCTCCGCTTCAGACCGGGCTTGCTCGACCTCACCAGCCAGGGCGCGGGCCCACGCGAGGTAGGCACGACCATCCGCCGATTCCGGCACACGCGTGGTCAACTCGCTCCACAGCGCGACTGCCCGCTCGGGCGCCTGTTGAGACACGAAGAAGTCGTGGACCGCTGCCAGTTGCTCTATGGATGTAAGCCTCATCGACGCCGCCCATTCGTACCAGTAGGCTGCCCGGTTCAGGTCCCCCGTGGTAAAGTAAAGAGCCGCCAGATTCAGAGCGGCAGTGGCGCTGCGGGCGTCGTATTTCAGGGCCTCCTGGTAAGTTGTTATCGCCTCCTGCGTTCGCCCGAGGATATTGTAGACGATGCCCAGGTTGACGCGGGCCTTGACGTTCTCCGGCATCCACTCGAGTAGTCTAAGCAGATCGCGCTCCGCCCGTAGATACCCTTCTCGTGTTCCCGTCTCGATCGCCGATTCCGCAAGTCCCAACGTCGCCGGCACCTCGTACGGATTGTTCTGAAGCGCCCGCTCGTACAGCGCCCGTGCATCCTCCGTCCGCCCCGCGGCACGGTACAGAGTTGCCAGGCGGATCAGCCAGGGGTTCTTCAGGGGCGCCTTCTCTACGGCCTGCTCGAGCAGGCGCGTGGCGTCCTCGATGCGCCCCTGCTCATACGACGCAACCGCCAAGTGGTACTTGGCTGTCGCGCTCTGCGGGTCTATCTCAACGGCACGGGTGAGCGACGCGAATGCTTCGTCTACGTTGCCGAGTCGCAGTTGGGCCATCCCCATCGCCTGGTAGGCTACGCCCTGGGCATTGCGATCATCATTGTCGAGCTCCCGGCGCGCATAGGTAATGGCATCCTCGTAGCGTTGGGCGCGGTAGCAAGCCCACGCTACGCGCTCCCAAACGTGCGGTGTGGTCGGCGCAAGCATGGCGATTCGCCGGCTCTTCTTTATCGGGGCCTCATAAAAGGACGCTGTGTGCCAGCTCACTGCAAGCAGGGCGACGCCCACGGGTGCCGCAATAACTGCGCCTGCCCCGCGGACGAGGCGCTCAGGGCGGCGCCGCGCCGCCCACCGGTAAAGCGCAGCCAGCACCTGCCCGACCACCCAGAACAGGCCGATGATCGGTAAGTACATGTACCGATCGGCCGCCAGGGCGTTGCGCGTGGGAACGATCTGAATCGTCGATGCGATTGAGACAAAAAACCACGCAAAACCCAGAGCTGCACTGCGAGAACGCAGGGAGAGAGTGATGGCTATGCTCAGCGCCAGGACCGTGACTGCCACAGCCCGCAGCGTCGCACCATCCGACCACCGGACTACGCCCGGCGCCGGATACCAGCTGGCCAGGCCCGTGGGCCACACCAAGTGCTGGAAATACCAGGCCAACGCCAGTATGGCACGTACGACGCTCGGGCCGTGCAGTTTCTCGGCAGCTCCCTCGAACACCCCCGCTTCCCTCGTCGCGTAAAGGTTGACATATACAAACGCGCAGGTTATCGCTACGCATGCCGCCCAAAGCACCACGAACGATCGCTTGATCTTGCGCCCCTGGGCGAGCGGGACGATGATGAACAGCAAAGGCAACGCTACGCGAATCTTGCTTATCGCGCAGCAAAGCGTGAATACCAGCGTCAGCACGACCGAAAGGCGCCTGCCGCGGCGCAGCCAGTCGCCCAAAGCAAGCAGCGATGCCAGCGCGAACATCGTCGAAAGCAGCATCATCCTGCCGTTGACCCAGGCTACTACCTCCACCTGCAGTGGATGGACTGCAAAGAGCAACGCTGCGATCGTGCCTACGCGGTAGTCGTTACGGCGGTTACCCGTCGCCTGCAATCCCACGATCACGTACCAGACCAGCACAGCGTTGACGGCGTGAAGCACCGTATTGGTCAAGTGAAAGAACCATGCCGCTGCGCCCCAGCCGCGAGCAAACAGACCCAATGCGTTGGCGAGGGCGAACTCCAAGGAAAAGCTGAGCATCGGTAGGGGCTGATACAGGTCGCGATGGATGATCTTGAAAAGCTCCAGCGCGTGCGCGACGGAAGGATGGTTCACAAGAACGTGGTTGAGCACTAGGCGATAATCGTCACCTCCGACGAAGCTACCTCGCAGCGTGGGAAGCCCCATTGCCACCGCTGCCGCGAACACGAATAGAGGCCGCGTCAAGCCGACTCGGTCTGTACCGGGGGACTCGGGGGACTCTATTGTTGTGCCTTCAGTCTTCGTCACGCTATCCACGCGCGGTGGTTAATGGTACCGGATGGCGAAGCACCGCAGTGCTGCGGAGTGTATCCGGGGTTGAGCTCGCGGGCCATCCCACAGGGCGCGCCCCGACACCATGGGACGCTTGCAGGATACCTGCCCCCCCAAGACGCGGCGACCGCCCGCATATACCCAAGGTATGCACGGTGCGCCGGCGCAGCCTCGCCCCAACGCACGGGTGTGCGTGCTTTGATTTCGACGGCAACGACGACGCCGATCTGCGGGGTATTGCTGACGTCCATGTGGGCGTCCGTCCCTGAAGCGGCCCGTCCGTCGTCAGCGTGACGCCTTCCGCGCTTTCCCCCCTTGCCTGTGCAGATGTTTGTACAAAACCTTAATCATTCTTATCTGACCGGTGTGGTATATATCATGCATGGCTACGCCGTGGACGTGGGGCGCCGGAATGTACTCACCGCCCGATCGATTGAACAGGCGTGGCGCCGGGGATGCAGCGATTGCCTTACGAAGCGACGCATGTTCAGCGTCCAGCAGCGCCAGGTATTCCCGCCACTCCCGGTGTGAGAGACGGGCCGGCAGAGTAAACCAGTTGCTGCCTTTCAATGGAAATGTCCCTCGTTTGTCCCCTCGAATGCGGCGGCGCACGGCATACTTCCAGTAAGCGCAGTGCACCACGATCTCTGCTATACAATGCCGCCCCGGCTGCGAACGCCATACCGCTTGCTCCACCGGAACCTGCCGAAGCGAGCTTCGCAGATTGGGCCCATGCCAGGCGGTCTTGTCAAACCCCTCGTCAACCAGGCGAAGCAGCAAGGAGCGTTGATCGGACAGTGTCGACGTCTTCATCGCGTCAGTTTCCTCACCAAGGAACCACGATTCAGCACCGCTTGCGGGTGGCGAAAGACCCGATGCGATACGCGTTACGCATCCAGCCCCAGTACGTGCTTGCCGCACTACCCGCGCTACACCTTTGCAATTGCATCAGACGGATGGGTGGACCTCTCAACCGGCTCAGCTGTCGCCAGGCCCTCAGAACTACGGTCCCGTCGCTGCGGCCGCCCTCTTTTTCGCCCCACGCGACCTTCGCCCTCTTGGCCCCTATCGCTCGATGGCTTTTATGACGAGGGTGTCGTTCTGGCCGCCGAAGCCGAAGCTGTTGGACAAAGCTGTCCGCACGTTCACCTTGCGGGCTTTGTTGGGAACGTAGTCGAGGTCACAGTTGGGGTCAGGTGTGTTGTAGTTGATGGTGGGCGGTACAACACCATCGCGGATTGCAAGGATGCAGGTGATCAGCTCGACTGCCCCCGCCGCAGCGATCAGATGGCCAATCATGCTCTTTATGCTGCTGATTGCCACCCGCCCGGCATGCTCTTGGAAGAGCTTGCGAATGGCAAGCGTCTCAATTTTGTCATTCTCTTCCGTACCGGTGCCGTGTGCCGAGATGTACTCGACGTCGGCTGGCGTCACTCCCGCGCTTTCCAGGGCGGCGCTCATTGCTGCAATGGCTCCGCGCCCGTCTTCGTGAATGTCGGTGATGCGAAAGGCGTCAGCAGTGGAACCGAAACCCGCAATCTCCCCCAGAAGGGGAGCACCGCGCCGGCGGGCGCTCTCCAGCTCCTCCAATATCAACACTCCTGAGCCCTCGCCCAGAACGAATCCATCCCGGGACCGGTCGAACGGACGCGAAGCGGTCGCGCATGCCTCGTTCCGCGTGGACAGTGCCGTGAGCCGTATGAAACCCGTAACGCCCA
>JBHHXS010000242.1:0-5609 GCA_046757145.1 Phycisphaerae bacterium
TAGCGGTTGAAGTAGCCCTCCCCGTGGAACTCGCGCAGAACGAATGTCTGACGTGCACCGTCGTAGCTCAATATGCCGAGATCCTCGTGCGTCTCGCCCTTGGGGTTCTTCTCCTGCGGCGCGAACGTGGCCGTGTTGCGAACGGATATGAACTGTCCTTTGAGGATGAACTCATAGTGCCGCTTGATTGTGGATGTCCCGGGCGTGCCCCTGCCGGTTCCCTCCCATGATCCGAGGAAGAACCTGAACTTCTCCCAGGGATCAGCTTCACCGCGAGCTCCGGCGTTGTCTTTATCGCCAGCCATCGACGCCGCCCAGGGTGCAAGTGCCAGCAAAGTGACGACGGCTATTGAGGTCGATAGTGCCCGCCTTACCCGCTTCGGTTCCAACGCCTGCCGAGCCCCCGCCTATACCAGCCGCGGGCATCAGCCCGCACGGAAGGCAGACAGTATAGCTGACTCGTCCGGTGGCATCAAGGAACGCCCGAGACCGTCGCTGTCTCCGAATCGGGCGTAACGGAAGGCGGAGGGTTGGCTCCCGGGTTCCACTGTCCATGGACACAGGCTGGCATGTTCCATCGGTATGCCGTCACGACCCGACATCGCGCGCCGCTCACCGTGGCCTCTCACCTGGCTCGTGCTGCGTGTTGTTGGATGCCGTTGGACTGCAGGTTGTGGTGTTCAGGCTGAGAAGCTTGAACCACACCCGCAGGTGCTTGTCGCGTTCGGGTTATTGAATACGAATCCGCGCCCGGTCAGCTCATTCTTGAAGTCTATAGTGGTTCCGTCGAGGTAGAGGTGGCTTCTGGAGTCGCAGATCACGGAGACGCCGTGCTGCTCCCACGTCTCGTCCTTGTCAGTGATCTTGTCGGTCAGGTCCAGCGAATAGCTGAAACCGCTGCATCCGCCGCCCTTGACACCAACCCGGAGGTAAAGCTTAGCAGCCTCTTCGCCGCGTTTCTTGGCAGCTTCCTGCTGCTGCTCTATTACGTTCTCGACCTCCTTCGCAGCCAGTTCCGTCAATGTTACCATCATGTTTGCTCCCAAGTAGCGTTCTAAAGCACCTTAATGTTGAGCGGCGCGAGCGGCAAATACAAGCTGCTCGGCTCCGCCCGTGGCAGCGCGTGCCAGCTCGACTTTGTGCGTTCCACGCTGCCCTGGCCAACGCAAGCTGCCGCGCCCGATTTGCTCTCCACAACGCGCCGACCTGCCTGCCGGTCGGTATGAATATAGCACCTAAATGGTGCGAATTCAATCGGCTGATTCCAGCCTTGTCATTACACCGCGCGATCGCAGGTTGTGGGATTACGCCCACGATCCCGAGCAATTCCGTCATGTCTTCGTTTTAGGGACTGTCGGTGTAATCTACCGCGAGGATTGCGCGCCGCCTGCCGAATTCCTGCGTCGCTCCAGCGGTTGCCGTTCCTCCATACGGCCCCTATGCTGTCCGCATCGTACCTGTTTTACAAGGCTGAGGTGCTGCGACAAGCGTGCAACCATGACCGACTGGGCGGGTTTTGTGCAGCTGCAGCTTTCGCGTGGCGCTCGGGCAGCGGGGGACGCCCAGAGGCGCCTGGTGGCCGCATACGGCGACCCGGCGGAAGAATATGCCGCGATCGCAGCCGGTCCGGCGATCATCGACAGGTCATACCGTGGGTTGCTGCAGGTTGTCGGGCGGGATAGAGCAGCGTGGCTTCACAACATCACCACGAACCATATAAAGGACCTTGCGGTGGGAACGGGCAGATATGCCCTTGCCCTGAATCGTCATGGCCGCATAGTGTTTGACCTGAACGTTCTCGTCAGGCCGGATTCCATCTGGATTGATCTTCACCGGTGCTTCGTTGCGGCCGCTCTGGCACACTTGGACAAGTTCATAATCACAGAGGATGTGCGGGTCGTCGACCACAGCGACGAATTCGTAAGGCTTGGGATCGCAGGCGTGCGCGGGATAGAGCTGCTGGGGCGCCTCGGTATACGTGATGCTGGGCAGGCCTCCTCGCTTGACGTAACCGAGGTGCAGTGGAGTGACGTTGTCGTACCGGTCGCTCGTCACGATTTCTGCGGGACGTTCGGCGCGGAGCTGTTTGTCCCAGCCTACCGCGCCGTAGATCTGTGGCGTGAACTTACCGAGGGCTCGCTGCAGCCTGTTGCTGTCCCCGCGGGTGACGAGGCTGTCCAAATGCACCGCGTGGAGGCGGGGGTACCCTGGTCCGGGCGCGAGATCACCGACGAGTATCTACCCGCAGAGAGTGGGCTGCTTGAGCGGACGGTTAGCCTTGATAAGGGCTGTTATCCGGGGCAGGAGGTTGTAGAACGGATGCGATCCAGAGGGGCGGTTGCCCGGCATCTCGTGGGCCTGCTCCTGCACGGGCATCGGATACCGCCGGGCGGCGCGGAGATCCTCGGGGACGACGGTAAGCGCGTTGGGTCAGTGACAAGCGCCTGTCGCTCACCTGTCCGAGACGCGGTTGTCGGTCTGGGGTATTGCAGGGTGTCGTCTTGCGTCGAGGGAACGGCTGTTCGTGTCTCTTGGGGCGGAGATTCGGTCAGGGCCGTGGTCGCCCCGCTGCCCCTGACGGAACCCGGGGGTCGTTGAAGGAGTGCCGCTGTGGACGGTCCGGTAGTCGTGGTCACGGGGGGTGGGCGCGGCATTGGTCGCGCGATTTGCGTAAGGTTCGCCGCCGACGACGCCCAGGTCATTGCGGTATCGCGTTCCTCCGACGAACTGAAGACAACGCGTGGCGTAATCGAGTCCTCAGGCGGGCGGTGCGAAAGCTACAGCGCTGATGTGTGCGACGTCGCCCAGGTCGACACATTGTTCGAGTCGGTGGCCGAACGGTTTGGCAGGGTAGATGTGCTGGTCAACTGTGCGGGGGCGGCGTGGGTCGGTTCAATGGAGGAGCTCGGTGCCGAGGAGTTTGATCTTCTGCTCGGGGTCAACGTGCGTGCCGTCTACCATACGTGTCGGGCGGTTTGGCGTGTGATGAGGCCGCTGGGACGGGGTGTGATCATCAATATCTCGTCGGTGGCCTCGGTTGATCCCTTCCCCGGTCTGGGGGCATACGGGGCAGCCAAGGCGTGGGTGAACACGTGGACAAAAGCCTTGGCGGATGAGGGGCGTTCGTGCGGCATCGCGGTGTTTGCCGTCGCACCGGGAGCGGTCGATACGGCAATGCTGCGTGGCGCTTTCCCGGATTTTCCGGCTGACCAGGCACTCGAGGCAGACGAGGTGGCTAACGTCGTATATGCCCTGTCGCGCCCGGATTGTCGCTGCGCGACGGGGCAAACTGTTTTCGTCAAGAGGTAAACGGGGCACACGTCGATGGCAGGAGGGCTGCGGTGATGAGCGCGTTCTGGTCAATAGCGGCTAGCGACGTTGGGAGATCAGCGAGCGCAGGCGGCAAAGCAGCCGGTGCCAAAGCACTCGAGAATCGGCTTGGAAGCACCTTACTTGCCTGCGAAGCTATGTGGTCTATTATGCGCGACAAGCTCGGAGTCACCGACCTTGAGCTGGTCGAGCGGATCAACGAGATTGACCTGTCAGACGGAAAACTGGACGGCAAAGTCCGGAAGACGGTGGTGGCGTGCCCGAAGTGCAACCGGACTATCTCACCGCGGTTCCCGAAGTGCATGTACTGCGGGCAGGCGATCGTGCATGATCCGTTTGCATAACGACGGCCATCATCCCTGCAGACTGGGGCCTGCTCTCGGCGCCGACGCGAGCAGCGCATTCTCCAAGCCCTGCGACTATTCGAGCCGCAGGCCGCTCCCCGTGACGCTCTGCACCAACTGTCATGCGCGGCGTACCTCCGTTCCGAGCCTCGGGTTTGAGCCTGCGACCGCGCCAACACAAGGGCCCTGCACAGCGATTCGTGACAACGCGCGGGATTCAAACCTGCAGAGTGGGACGGTCATACGGGCCGAAACTCCAAAGCCCGGGGAGGCATCATCGTTGCAGCACGCATGAGATACGGTACTAAGGTACATTCCTCCCGCGCGTCAGCGGATCTCCCGATCGTGTGTTGGGCCATACTGACAATTGCCTGCTCGGGGGTCGAGGCGGACAGGCGCTGTGCAGCACAGGAGGCTGAGCCCGTGCCCGGCACGGGCCGAACCGCCCCAGTGGAGTCGGGCGTCCCAGATCGCGTACTCACTCCCGGGCATCGCAGGATGCTCACCGCACTTAGCAACGTTGCGAAGCGGCTACCTCAGGACATGCCCGCACTTGATCCAGAGCGGCCCCGCCAGTTGCGCGAGCGTCTGGCGCGCCTGGGTATCGATGCGGGCAATAAGCGCAGAAGGGATCTTCACTCGGAGGCGGCGGAGGCGGAGTTCAGGCTGGGGAATTTCCAGGCTGCGATAGACGAATACACTAAGGCCTATAAGCTTCTCCCCCCGACAAGCCTCACTACGCGCGAGGCTAATCAGATAATGTTCCGACTCGGGGTTGCCTACCTGCGCCTTGGCGAGGCACAGAACTGCTGGGTGCACAAGAATGCGCAGAACTGCCTGCTGCCCGTCGAGGGGCAAGGTGTGCACACGAGACCCGAGTCATCGAGGTTGGCGATCCGCTGGTTTCTACGGGTGCTGGAGAACCCTTGTGACGACGGGTCCCTCCTTGCGACGGTCAAATGGTTGCTCAACATCGCACATATGACAGTCGGGGGGTACCCGGCTGAGGTTCCCACGGAATACCTAGTGCCCCCTTCCCGGTTCGCTGCCGAGCTCGAGATACCGCGTTTCACGAACGTAGCACCAAAGCTGGGCATAGATACGTTCAGTTGGTGCGGCGGAGCCATCGTCGATGACTTCGACAACGACAACTTTCTCGATATCGTTACTTCCACGGCAGACACGGACGGACAGATGCGCTTTTACAGGAACAACGGCGATGGCACGTTTCAAGAGCGCACGGAGCAAGCAGGATTGCTTGGCCTGTTGGGGGGATTGAACATGGTCCAGGCGGACTATAACAACGATGGCTTCACCGACATCCTGGTCCTTCGCGGCGCCTGGCATCTGGCAGCAGGGCGGCATCCGAACTCGCTGCTGAGGAATAACGGGGACGGAACCTTCACGGACGTAACCTTCGACGCGGGATTGGGTGAGGTTCACTACCCCACTCAGACGGGCACGTGGGGGGACTATGATCTTGATGGAGACCTCGATCTTTACATAGGCAATGAGACCTCGCCCGAACTGAGTGCCCCATGCCAGTTGTTCCGTAATAACGGCGACGGCACGTTCACGGACGTGGCCTCCCAGGCGGGCGTACGCAATTACCGCTACACAAAGGGCGTGGTCTGGGGCGACTTCAACGGTGATCGGCGCCCCGACCTTTACGTATCCAACGGAGGCTCAGCCAACCGTCTCTACCACAACAACGGTGACGGCACGTTCACGGATGTGGCCCCGCGACTGGGTATGACACTGCCCGAGCGCAGCTTCGCCTGCTGGTTCTGGGATTTCGACAACGATGGTATTCTCGATCTTTTTGTGGGAAGCTACACGGCGCGTATCGGCGTTCTTGCATCGTATTACCTGGGTGAACCTGCGGAGTTCGAGATGCCCCGTCTCTATCGTGGTGACGGTCGGACGGGGTTCACA
>JBHHXS010000243.1:0-5516 GCA_046757145.1 Phycisphaerae bacterium
TCCTGACATAAGCTTACGATATGAACCGTGTAGTGGATAGCGCCAGCGGCCACGTGCGGATGTCACACATCCCCAGCGTGGCCGCCTTACTGAGATAACAGTCTTGCTTACCCGCTCTTCGGGGGTCGCAGGTTCTTGGTGCCGTAATTGACTTCTTGACCGACTACTCGGACGTTTGTACGCGGCGGTCTAGTAATCACTGTACTTGACGCCGTTCTCGTCCATGTCGCCCGCAGCAGTGTTTGCGATGAACTTCCCCGTGTCCGTGCTGTATGCCCATGCGGTCGTTCCATCAGGTACGGGGTCTCCTGTAGTAGTTAATGGGAACTGCACGTCGGACTGCCCGACCAGAGACCCTACGGGGATCGCGGGAAATCCTGTGCGCAGGTATGGGCCGAAATTGCCGCCGGGATTGCCGCTTGCGTCGGTCTTCGTCGTCAGTTGCTTTTCCAGGGCGGCCTGATCAATCCCGGTCGGGTAGTTGCCTCCATGTTCGGCGGCATACATGTCGATGGCGTTACGAATACCGGCGAGGCTCGCCCTGAGGGCGGCGTCGCCAGCACCTTTCGCGCCACGGCTGATCCGCGGTACCGCTATGGCGGCGATGACACCGATAATCACCACGACAATGACAAGCTCTACAAGACTGAATGCTCGTGCCTTACAGTTTCGAGTTTTCATCATTTGATTGTTCCCGTCAGCGCCTCGCTTGCATCACCAGAGACTTACTGCCGCCGGCATAGCCCTTCGGCCGACACCGATGTCGTATCGTCGCTCAGCACGATGCACTTTAATGCGGAAGCTCTCTCGACGCATGGTCGAGGACAAGTGTCGCATGGTCGTCGAAACATCGGAATATAACGTACTCCGGAGAGACGGTTATAAGTGTACACCCGTCGACTGTAGTGCCGCATCCCATCCATCTGCCGTCAACATTGGCTATTCTCAGACGTTCGTCGACGAACACTCCGTGCAGACGATGCGTCGCGGCGAACGACTCACTGCTCATATTCACCGAGGCCGATAGCTTCTCGTTTGCCGCACGACCGTTATCGGCGCCTTCGGTATCGTCCGAGTGCCGGGTCTCCTTTGATCGGGGCGGCGCAAAAAGGTCTCTGATCTCGCCGCCCGCGTCTATGGGGGTGATGCCGCGAGGAAAGGGGAGCTCGGGAATCGCCAGATCAGGCACCGGCGTCGATCCGTGCCTCGGAGTGCCATAAGGAGTAAGTGCGGCGTTTGTCTCACGCGGTTCATTTGATAGGAGAAGGCCGTCCACGGCCAGCGCGCACATACACGCCAGCATGATTGCGCCATACGCTCTCCTTTTCGTTGATGACATTACGTATGCCCTTTACTTATCCTCCGATCGGACGGCAGCCGGCATCGCCGCGAATAGGCTGATGGTCAGCGCCGCGACACGTTGAGTCGTCTCGTCAGTTGACTGGGAGTTTCCTTGCGAGATGTTCAGGTAGCTTACATCCGCCCAGAAGTCTGTCTGCTCAACAGCTCTCAGAAACCTGGTGATATTCGGTATAGTCCCGCTCAATTCGTAGACATACCGAAGCTCCAACAATCCGGGGTACCGCCGTGGACTCAGCGGTAGATGGCTGCGCACCCGCAGGCTGTGTTCAGTCGCAATAGCAGAGAGCGTCTCGAAGTACTCTTCAACCGGTGGCTGCTCCGGAAGCTGCCCCATCGTCATCAGCTCCTGGTGTCGGCTATTCAGCAGTGCATGCTGCCGATCGCGTACGCCCTGGCATCTGGTGACGTTCCGCTCCGCTGCCTGGATGGTCCGTGTCAGACCTGTAATCTCCGTGGACACGGTCTCTCCACGGATCAATGCAATCCAGATGGCGGCGAGTAAGCTGGCGCCGACGGCGCCGCCGCCGATGAAGTCTACAGCTAGCAAGGAAGGCTTCCGCATTTCGGTTCCGATCTACCAGGCACAGCGCAGCTCGAAGCGATAGTAGGATCCATCGAACACTGGCTCTCTCTGGGAACGGGCCATTATGACGTCGGTGAACGCACCAGTTCGCTTCAGGTTCGCAACGAAGACGTGCGGCTCAGCCGGCTTAGGCGCGTAGCCCGCGATTCTTAGGGCGCGCGGCGCGTCAATGGTTATCGCGCTCTGCGAGTCGTCGTCGCGCAGACCCCCGCGCATGGTTGTGCCCCGGGCCGACTGAGCCGACGGACGCTGCGGATCAGTGGCCACGGAGGTAAGCCAGCAGCGCTCCGGCATGCATGATCCTATAAGTGCAAGCACTCCGGACCACGCCCGCTTGCTTCGCAGTGCCTTGGCACGCTGGATCCGCAACAACACCTGGTTGGACTCAGCGGTCACAGCATCGATCTCAGCGCGAAGAGCGCCAAGCTCCGCCGCAAGCAGTGCACTCTGTTCACGCATCTCAGCAGCCCTGGCCAGACGACTCCAGTTATAGCCGATCGCGATCAACACCAGCGCCGCCGATGCCCCGAATACAATCACCCATCGGCGGACATGACACTGCCTGGCCAACGACAGTTGTACGGACGCAGGAATTAGGTTAATTGCGACCATCTGCGGCGTATCCTCCGAGTGCGAGCCCGATAGCCAGCGCAACTGTTTCGAAAATTCCCGACCGACCGGACGCGTATCTTAGTCTACATGAACTTCGATCCAGGTATTCGGACGCGCGGCACACTGGAATCGCCAGCGCGCTGGACAGGTACTCGGGCAGATTCCGCAGTGCCGCCCCACCACCAACTAATATGAGATCAGCAGCCCGGCATCCAGTATAACAACTGAGCACGTATTCGTATGAACGCTTCACCTCTGCAGCCAAATCATTAAGATCACTCCGAAGAATGCCAAGCAGTACGGACGCTAGTTCCGAGGTCGGGGGTAGGGGAGCTTCGGCACGGATGCCTCTTCCTCTTAAGGCGATTCCGTAGTCGCGCTTCTGCACTTCTGCTGTTCTCGCAGAGGTACCCAGCGCCTCCGCGATCCGCTCGGTCCATACGTCGCCTCCCACCCCGACGGTCCGCACCAGGACAGGCACGTCTGTCAGGCACAGCGCCAGACGAGCCTGGCGACTGCTCACGTCGAGGACTCCCCAAATCTGTTCTTCCGTCCACGCACCCAAAATGCTGCCGAGACGGCTCAGTGTAGTGGCGCTCGTATCTACGCCTAAACACATCAACCCGGAGCATCGGCATGCCTGAACTGCACGTAGGACTTTATCGGTAGCAGCAACGGCACCAATGGCATTAGGAGCGGACCCTCGGCTTAGCGGAAGCATCCAGTGGCCCGTCTCCAGCAGATCGCTTCGGTGCGTGAAGAGCCGCTTCACTTCGAACTCGATGACTGCAGCTAGCTCCGCCGGCTCCGCCTTGGGAAGCTCCAGGGAATGAAACTCAACGTCAGGGGGGGACAAGGATGTTACCGCTGTGCGGCCACGGCAATCGGCGTTGCTGAGACAGGACCGGATCATTCCCGCAATCTGCTTGTCATTGTCTCCGGGCTCCGGTTCCGCGGCAGGAGACGCTGCGCGCTCGGCACGTGTGGCACTATGCAAGTAGAACTCATCGCCGTCTCTGGCGAGCTGGACTGCACGAACCCCCGAATGGCCGATGTCTATGCCGATTGGCGACATCCTGCGACGCCGGCACAGCGTTCTGATCATGGTCCACCTTGTTATATGAGCCGATGTCTCGGCTCGCGTCAGCTCCGCGCTCGGTCAACGTATTGCGGAGGTCAAGTCGAACAATGGTAGAAACAGCGCGATTGCCACTCCGCCCACAACAAACCCCATACAAATCAGGATTGCCGGTTCGATCAGTCTGGCGAGTACGTTGATCAACTCTTCGTTTGACTCATCGAGGATGTCCGCGCAGTAGGAAAGCGCCTCACTGAGGTTGCCGCTTTCCTCGCCGGTCCGCACTGCCTCACATATCGCCGGTTCGACGATTCCCGATTCCTCGAATGCCGTGCTTAATGACCCGCCCGAAGTGACAGCGTGTTCCAAGCTGGCGAACATCTTGCGAAATCTGCTGTTTCTCGTAGAGCGGCTGGCCAGTTCTAGAGTTTCGAGGAGTCCCACGCGGCTCTCGGTCAGCATCCCCATGGTGCGTAGAACCTGCCCCTGAATCAGGCGCGAGCGCAAGCGCCCCAGAAAGGGTATGCACAACTGTATGTCGCTCAACCATTGTTTACCGGTCTCAGTGCGGGCGCCCAGCGCCCCGCCAACGCAGAGCGCTGCGGTACCGATGAGTAGCACGGGCCAATAGCCGCTGATTGCCTTTCCGAGACTCAGAAGAGCCTGTGTGGAGGCAGGTGCCTCCACATGCAGCTGCGTAAACATGTCTGCGAAACGCGGAAGAACGAAGAAGACAAGTACCTGCAGAATGCTGACGCACATTACGATCAGCAGACAAGGATAGGCCAGTGTACCGAGGATCTTCTTGCGCAGCGCGCGACGCCGCTGAACCAAAACGGCAAGACGGTCGAACACCTTGGCCAGCGACGCGCTTGCCTCGCCGGCTGCCACCACGGCACAGTACACGGGATCAAACGTGTCCGGATGAGCGCGTAGGGCCTCGGTCAGCGTCGATCCCTCCTCAAGGTCTATGATTATCCGCCTAAGCAAGGCGCGGTGACGCGGGTGCGACATCTGGCGGGCGATTGCAGTGACCGCTGGTACTAGACCGCTGCCGGCGCGCAACAGCATTGCCATCTGTCTGGTGAACAGAGTCAAGGTTCTCAATGGCATCCTTGGGGGACGTGAGTCGAGTTGCACGAGCTGCTGGGAGTGATCGCGTTCCGATTCGCTGATCTGCGTTACAAACAGTCCGCGGGAGCGAAGAATATTGACTGCGTCGCGCGTGCTGTTTGCATCCACAGTATCACTGCAGTGCTTGCCTTCCGAGTCTACCGCCTGGTATGTAAGCAGCATCCTACTCCGCTCCTCTACCGGTCGGATCCCCCACGTCGGACGCCTCCGATCTGGTCACGCGCAGCACCTCCTCCAACGTCGATTCGCCCCCGTCGACCAGGTCGAGAGCTTTAGCGCGTAACGATCGCCAGCGGCATTCAGCCAGGTATGTGCGAATATGACCCTCAGATACGCTGTCCTGTACCATGCGTTTCAGTTCGGCGTCCATCACCATGACTTCGTAGATTCCGGTGCGGCCTCGAAAGCCCGTATTGTTGCACGCGCGGCATCCCTCTCCGTGTTGGAATAGCTCGTTCGTGCGGTGCTCCCAACCCACGGTTTTGAGTAAGGCGGGAGGAGGGTAGTAGGAACTCTTGCACTCGGAACAGATTTTGCGGGCGAGTCGCTGGGCAACAAAGCCGAGTAACGAGGCCGACATCAAGAACGGCTCAATTCCCATGTCCAGCAGCCGCATCACCCCACCGGGACAGTCGTTGGTGTGCAACGTGGAGAGCACCAGATGCCCTGTAAGCGCCGCCTGGATCGCTACCCGGGCCGTCTCCTGGTCACGGATCTCGCCAACCATTATGATATCGGGATCCTGAC
>JBHHXS010000244.1:0-5496 GCA_046757145.1 Phycisphaerae bacterium
AACCGTCCGATGCGCTTCGAGGAGTTCGAGCAGATGTGGCATCGTGTCGTGTTCGTCTCAGCAACTCCGGGTCCGTACGAGTTGCAGAAGTGCAGCGGGGAGGTGGTAGAGCAGATCATTCGGCCGACCGGGTTGGTTGATCCGCCGATCGAGGTGGTCCCGGCTCGAGGCCAGGTTCCCGACCTCCTGCGACGCATCGGTGAGCGAGCAGCTGCCGGCGAACGCGTGCTCGTGACGACGTTGACCAAGCGCCTCGCCGAGGACCTGTCGCAGTACATCCAGCAGGAGGGGATTCGGGGGCGATACATGCACGCTGATATCGATACGCTAGAGCGGGTGACTATCTTAAAGGAGCTGCGTGAGGGCAAGTTCGACGTTCTGGTCGGTGTCAACTTGCTTCGCGAGGGGCTTGATCTTCCCGAGGTGTCCTTGGTGTGCATTCTGGACGCTGACAAGGAGGGCTTCCTACGCAGCGAGACCTCGTTGATTCAGACCATAGGCCGTACCGCCCGGAACGTCAACGCAGAGGTCAAGCTCTACGCGGACACCGTCACGCCCAGCATGCAGCGGGCCATGGATGAAACCGACCGCCGGCGCAAGCTGCAGTTGGCCTATAACAAGGAGCACGGCATAACGCCGGAGTCAATTGAGAAGGCCATACGATCCACGCTGGAACGCCGAGTCAGTGCCCACAAGATCGCAGCGGAGCGGATTCAGTTGTCGCAGGAGGAGCTGAATCGCACGGAGTATGTGGCGGCTCTGGAGAAAGAAATGCTTGAGGCAGCTGATGCCCTCGAGTTTGAACGCGCCGCGCAACTCCGCGACCGGATCAAACAGATCACGGACGTCATGCCGTCCGGCAACGAGTAACATTCTGTTTCATAAGTCCTACGACTACCTGCGGCTGGCTTCAGCCCGCGCGGGCGCCTGCATTGCCTGACACTCTACACGAAGAGTCGAGGGCCACGCGGCGCAAGCCCTATTCTGGGCGGCAGGCTTGATGCCTGCATAACCATGCAAACGCAGGGAGCGATCAAGGCGATCCGCACCGTCGCGCGGGTCGACGCAACCATGATCGTACCGGTGCGGTCGGTACATGGTTTTGAGGACCACTCTGTGCCAGGCCGGCCCTGAAGGACTGAAGGATCACCCCCGCGGACAACTAACGGAACATTGCCGAGACGATGCCGGATACACTGCGAACCGCTTCATAGGGGCTCGTCAGACCCCGTTCGAGGTAGTCGAGGCGGACGTCCGCGCGACACGCCACATCCGGGGCGATCGTAATCGGGTCGATCATGCCGCCCGACAGATCCTCCGTGAGGAACTCAGCCAGCGCGCTCCAGGTCGCAAACGTCATGTCCGGGCGTCGCTCCTGCGGTAGTTTCTCCTCAGGGTGAAGATGGCCGTACTTGCCGCACCGAAGCCGAAGCTTGAGCCCTTCACCGCAACCCAGCAGGTCGATGAGCGGCGCAACGTCCTGGTCATATCGATCCCCCACCATGACGAAATAGAGAGGCTGTTGACGCCAGAGCTCTGCCGGAGCGAAGTGCATATTGTCCAACGCCGATTCGGGTGAATGGGGCAGGAGCCTTACTGCGTGCAGGCAGCGGCCGTAGAAGTACGGGCTTTTGGCGGCCCAGGAATCGATTAGGCAACGAAAATACCATAGGAACAGCAGTTCGTCGTCATCAGCTTCGCCGGCTCCTTCAATCTGCGAAGCAATAAGACGGTTCACCGCACCGTCGAGGGTGCGTGCGCCCGGAACTTCCGCTGCCGCCTGAGTAGTCAACACCCGACCGCGGAAGGTCGCCGCCAGGCCAAGGCGCTTCAGCTTGCCAAGCTGGAGATCGTGTCGCCCTTGAGAGACGACAATCGGTATTCCTCCGCGCGACACGATGGAGTCGACTACGGGGGCGACGTCAGTGACCGGCTGCTGCTGCTCAATGCGACGGTAGCGGGCAGCCCACTCCGCGATGAACGGATGCCGGCGGATACGGGCGACGTCGTTGCAAAAGGCCCGAACACGCGAGTCTGCTTTGCGGAGGCGGCAAAAGGTGACCAGCGCACCCAGACGCGTCGCGAAGGATCCGCAACGAGTAGGCTCATGCAACGCCGTCAACTCCCTGACCAGCGCGCGATACTCTGGTTGGCAGGCGGCATCTATACCGAGGTCACCTAGCAACTTCGGGGCTCTACAGGCGGTCATGCACAACACTGCCAGAGCGTCTGCGTTGCCACGTTCGTGGATGGGATTGCGCAGGCCGAGGACTTCCAACGCGTCCCCACACGCGCGCAGACCTTCGTACGCGTGGCGACACTCGTCAGCTTCCATACCCAGGTCGATGTGGCTGAGGAATTCCGACACGGTCGCCCCGTACGCTGTACCTGACGCGTCAAGGAGCGTGTTGTCGATGTCAAACGCAACGACGACGCTCGCCAGCCCCCCGTCGCACTTGTTGGAAACGGAGCTGTGCCCCAGTGCCATCAGACGTTAGCGCCGATGATAGCGCGGATGTCCTTGACGATCCGCACCGCTTTGGCGCGTAGTTCGGCCTTTTGTTTGATCAGCTCATCGTGCGGCGGATGCCCGCCGAAGAGTTGAACGTGGAATCGCAACGCGTTCGAGGTCCCGGACGGACGAAGCGTCACATGGGAGCGGCGCTTTTCGTCGAAGTAGAACCGGTATCCCTCGTCAGGGAACGCTTTCCAGTTGACAGCATCGTATTTGCCGGTTCTGTAGGCTACCGCGCTCTTCACGCGCATTCCGCCCAGCTCGAAGGAATTGCACGAACACCCGGCGTACAGCTCCTCCGACTTGTCGAGTATTCCGCGTTTCTTGGTGTATCCGGCCAGACCCTCGTACTCCCCATCGAGAGGGTCAGGCTCGTAATGGGTCACGTAAAGCCCGATGTCGGGATCGCGGTAGAGCTTCTCATCGGCAAGGTCGACGAGATTAGTGCCGTGCTGTCTGGCGTAGGCGGCGAGCTCCGCCACGAGCACTGCGGCGAACGTGCCGTCCTTGTCCCGGACGTGCCCGTCAACTCCGAGCGAACGTTCATCTCTGGGCACGCGTCCTAGGATGGAGAACCCGTTGCTCTGTTCCAACGCCGCGACGTTGATGCATCGCCGGGGGTCATTCATTCCCTTCCACGAGTGAATGGTGCGGTTAGCGACGGTGTCGCCGGGGTGGCGCCGCCCCTCATCATACTCTGGAAGCGATCCGTTGTCGGTGATACCCTCGGTGTCACGCCCGCAGTGCAGGTCCCAGATGGCTCGTGTGCCGGCAGCGAGTTGAGCGAACCCGACCCAGGTCTTCAGGACACCCAATCCCCGTTTCTGAGCAATGCAAGACAACACGTCGGTGGTGGTGTGCGAAAGCGTGATGAACTTCCGGTCCGCGTCCCGTACCACGCCGTAGCGCTCGATGTCGTGCTCAAGCCGGTACCAGAGCAACAAGGACCAGACTTCGTCGGCGGAGAGCAGACTGTAGTCGCGCAACTCGCCTGTGCCGGGGTGGGGATACGCCTCCCGCTGGTGGTCGGGGATCTTGACTATCACCCCGCAACGGTCGGCATCTGGGTCGGTGCCGATGGGCAGGTCAAGATTGTCCCATTCACTTGCGTTCTCCTCCTTGTAGGCAGTTACCGCCACGTCCGCCGCCCGCCAGTCCCCCGGGTCGGGCTGCTGTTCCCTCCCGGGGTCACTGCAAAAGGCCGGGAACATCCCATCAAGTGGATCAAGCTTCATGATGCGTCTGACGTTGTCGAATCCAACCTCCTTTAGCACGCGAGGTACCGCCTTTCTCCCGGAGCCGTTGAATGCGGAGTACCCCAGCGAAAGCGGCTTCTTGCTGTCGCGGATCATCTCCGGGCGCAGGAGGAAGGATTTGACGTGGTCGACGTGCATCGAGTGCAAGTCAATGATCCTGTGTTTTCGTCCGGCGTAAAGCCCGGCGTCGTGTGGCAGAGGGTCGGCCAGCGGCAGGCCCGTATGCTCCCCCTCCTGAATGACGCGGCGGCCCTTACTTTTGACGCCGCCAAGAAACCACAGCTTGCCGGTTGGAGCATCGGAAAGGGACATCGTGCGAATGTCACCGAATGTCACTTTCGTGATGTAGTCCTGATACAACTTGTTGCGCTCAGCGGGGTCGAACTGCGACCCGTTCTTGCAGGAAAGCTTGTACCCGTTATAGCGTAAGTCGTTGTGACTGGCGGAGATGAATACCCCTATATCGGCTTTGAGCGTAGGCACTGCGTACGTGACGCTCGGGTACATGCACGCCTCATCGAAGAGGTACACTGTGTAACCGTAGGCGAGAAACAGACCGGTGATGAGACGGGCAAAGTCAGCCCCGCGTATCCGACTGTCGAACCCGATGACCACCCGGCGCAGTGGAGGATCACGTTCGATGCCGAACTTAGCAACCCCCGCCGAAGTCAACAAATAGATCACATCGTTGATCGTGTTGGGCCCCTTGATGATCGGGGCGTGTATGCCTTCGTTCTTGAGCCGCAGGATGACACTGCGATCCGCCCCCATCTTCTCGCGGATGCCACCCGTCCCGAAGGCGACATCCCTTGAATAGGCATTGGCCAACGCCTCCCACTGCTTCTCTTTAATAGCGCTGCGCAGCCCGTCGCGCAGCCCGGGGGAGATCTCATCCAGCTCGTCGGCAAGCAGCCACTTGCGGAGGTTGGGCATCGTCTTTGCTACAGCTTCGTCGTAATACGTGCCCGCGATTCGCCCGTCAGCGCGCTCACGGTCGAGATATCCTCGAATACCCGTATCCGCGAGTTGAAGCAACTTGTGGTCTTCCCCGGTAGACACTCAAAGACCTCCTGTTCGCTGTCCTGCAACGCACGCTGCGCCCCACCGTAGCGGACCGCGCCACGCCGCACCACTGAGGGGCCAGCACCTCCACCTGGCCTTCAGCTAGACGGTAGCTACGTGCAGCGTTTCAGTCAACGAGACCCGGGTACAACCAGGCGACCGTGCACGACTGTGCAGGCTCCTTCTAAGCTGGGAGCGCAAGCGACCGGGGCATTGGCCCCGCGCTCGCGCTTGGGGCTCGGATTGGGTTTGGGCTGGGATTACGCTTGGGGATCGGATTGGGTTTGGGCTAGGAGAACGCATGGGGGTCGGACTGCACCAGAGGGTCGGACTGCACCAGAGGGTCGGATTGCACCAGGGGGTCGGAGTGCGCTTGGGGCGCGGAGGCACGGGGCCCGGTCACGACGTGCGTCCCCGACGCGACCCTGCCGTTGGACCATCGCCTCTGCTTCCTGGACGGCAACGAGCGGGAGAGGGGCGATCCCTGCCGATGCTCTCCGGTGATAGAGGAAGTGCGAGGGCATTCCTCCACCTCTCCAACGACGACTTGCCCACCACGGGCTCGTGAATGGGTTAACATGCGGCTGAGAGGACTCGAACCTCCACTGGGTTTCCCCAACTAGATCCTAAGTCTAGCGCGTCTGCCAATTCCGCCACAGCCGC
>JBHHXS010000245.1:0-5477 GCA_046757145.1 Phycisphaerae bacterium
CAGCGGGTCCGGGGTTCGAGTCCCTGGCGGTGCAGTGGTGAGTTCGGTCTCTTGCCGTGGTAAAGCTGGGGTGCCGGGGGCTGACGTAAGTTTGGCACTATACCCACGTGCTTCGGTCTTACTCTCCCTGATCACCGCCTCATGCCTCTTCGGCGCCATCCGGCGTTATCCCGCAGCGCTGGACCATCCCCCCGGCAGCACGCCCGGGCGATTGGCTGCCGCGGAGGGGGCCGACCGGTTGTATCGGACTGCGAACGCAAGGCGGGGGCTGCCTGCGGTCGCCTGCGGACGACACGAACCTGTCACGCGTTTCACCCGCGGCGTTCGCCCTCGGGACAGTACAGATGCGACGGCGCCGCCGTCGACCCCATGACTCAGCACAACCTATCGGGTTTTCTCTTTACTCCGCGGATGCAGCCTGCCTAGCATAGTGTGATAACGGCGGCGCCGAATGTATGTCGCATTTGGGGGGCGCATAGGCGGAGCTGGGTATCGTGGCCGACTGCTTCAGTCCGGACGCGCGCGGTGTCCCAGGTCGAGTGGCGGCGCAGGCAACGGTTCTTGGTCGGCATTCGGCGGATAGAGCGCCCAGCGCGTCTGCCGGCATGCGGTGCTTCGCGCCCCCGGGGTACCGTGAGGCGTTAGAAGCCGCGGGTTGACATTGGTTTAACGCCAGTATTCTGTGGTTGTGGACTTATGGGGGACCTGGGTGGGAATTTTCTTGATTCTGCTCCAAGGGCCTTGTTTGTTCCTCTCAGCACCGGTACCATGATTGGTACTCTCGGTGGTTTGCGAGAAGAGCCACTAAGAGGGATGCTCAGGCTGTACCTAGTGCGTCGGCCGCCCGCTGGGGGTGCAGATTAGCGGGCGAATGCTTCAAGGTGTAGCGGGGGCAGTGTTGGCGGAAGGGACCCACGGGGTGCACGGGTTTGGAGGGGAGTATTGTTGTCCGAACCTAGCTAGGGGTTCGTGCTCGGGGGTTCGAAACCAGGATTCAAAACTCGCGTAATGTCCGCGCCACGTGCGGCTACGGAGCTGTCTTATACGCGTTGGGGTCTTGCAGAGGTATGGATATGGATACGATGCGAAAAACAATGCTACTGGCCTGCTGTCTGGCAGCGTGCATCTGCGTTACGGACACCGGGGTCATCGCCCGCGGCGAGTCACGACCCGCCGATGCGAAAGCGACCGATAATACCCCGTACATGCCGGATCTGATCGACCTGTATAACGACGATCAATCGGCCGGGCTCGTTCCCGTGCCGCCGGGAGCAAAGGTCGTTACGCATTACGCCGGTGGGAAACAGTCGCAGCGAGCCCCTGCCGGCGCGCCGCCTAAACTCATTTACAGCAACACCGGAGATCCGTTTCAGACTTTCTTCTACAGGCCGCCTCTTTCTCTGCTGCGCGTCGGCGACGACATCTTCACCGACGCCGTCTCCGAGTGCCCGATCAGCAAATATCAGATCCAAGTCAACGGCGGCGTGGAGAACGGCTTCTTCCAGAGATTCGACGCGCTCGTTGCCCTTACGACTTACTGTCCCAGCACCGACTACTTCGGCCCTACGATCCCGGGCACCAAGTTCTGGTTCAGGGACCTGATGGCAGACATCGGAACGATCCACACGCTCGTTATCGACTTCAACGACCCCAACCTGGGCATCTGCTCTAATGACGACGGATGCCGGATCAACGCCCAGGATTGCGGTGACGGCTCGGAGTGCGTGGCGCGCACCGAACCGGTGATAATCCCATCTCAGGTCTGGATACGCGTTGAGTTCACAACCAGTACCGCCGGATGGATTGTCGGTGCTCCTCCAGTCGTGGGGTTTTCGGCGGATCAGTACGACCATCTGTTCACCGGGTGCAACACGTGGTTTGGTGGCTACCCTGGTCATCCACACGGTAGCTTCTGGGCTCAGTTTTTTGCCCCGGACTCCTGCCCTACGCACTTCCTCGCGTATCTGGCGTTTGACGCGCAGAGGCCCGCGTACGTCGACCAGGCCGGCTCCATGTTGAACCAGCGCTTAGCTGATGACGTCGAGCTTATTGTCGGCTCGTGTGAGCTCAGCACGATAGAGCTGGGAACGAAGGGGACCCGCGGGCAATACGAGATGGATATAGACTTGCGAGACGACCCCAGGAACAGCCCCCGACCGGGTACCGAACGCCACTGGGTCTCCGATTCGAAATCCGGGCGCGGGAACCTCGAGGTTGCGCGCCTAGAGTTTGACGAGGGAATGTTCGTCCCCAGGAATTTCTGGGTTACGTGGAAGGCAAACAAGGAGGACACGGGGCTCGTTAACGCTCAGCGTAACCAGGCGGGTGGTGAGTGTCGTGAGCCCACCGGGGAAGCCTGCAACAGGTTCTTCGGATGGGAGGGTCCGCCGTGGGCCGAGGTGGGCCAGTGGCATACGCGGCGCACCACCCCGGACAGCCGCGACGCCGTGTTCTACATCGCCGTCTATTGCCGCGGGGAGACACCTCGAGGGCCATGCTGTGCGAACCAACCGGATCTGCCCGGACAGAACCCCGCGTGCATTGACGACGTGCCGGTGACGTCGTGCCTCGGTGGTCGTTGGCGTAACAGTGCTAGTGATCCCGCCCGCATCCATTGCCCTGACACCTTCTTCGATGGGGTATGTGAGGACGGACTTGCGTGCAACGTGCTCGATCAGGACTGCCCGGATTCCGCGTGTGCTGCCGGACAGAATTGCGTGTGCACCCCGGCTGATGATCCGTGGGAGCTTATCGGGCAACCGGCCTGCGGTACGCACGCTTGCTGCAAGCCGGACAACAACTGCGAGGATCTCTCGCGCGACGATTGCGTAGCAATCATTGACACCGACAGCGGGAATCCCGCGAAATGGAACCGGGGCGATTTCTGCGGTTTTAACAACCAGCAGTGCCCGTTCTTCTCGTGCTTCTATGGTGATGTCGCATGTACCGACTGCAACGATCCGCTTTGGCCTCCAGAAGGTTGCCAGGACGACCGCATCTGTCAGGAAGAGTTCGGGCCTGACTCGAAGTGCAAGTTCCCGGATCGGGTCTGCACCATCCCCAAGGGATGTACGAACATATTCTGCTGCGATTGGGTATGCCGACAGCTCGGCAACCAGCGCTGCTGTACCATAGGATGGGATTGCCAGTGTAAGCAGATTGCACAGGATTGCCCGGGCCCGCCGGCGAACGACGAATGCTCGAGCCCCGACCCGTCCTTGGGAGCGATGCGAATACCTCTGAACCTGGTGTCTGAAACACCGCCTACCTATCGAGGCAGCATGACGTCGAACCATCAGGCGGCGACGAACTCGGCCAACGAGCCGGGCATCTGCTGCAACAGCCGAGGTACCAATGAGCCGGCACAGGGTACCCTCTGGTATAAGTTCAGAGCTGAGCTCACAGGGTCTGTACGCATCAACACATGCAACACGCCCGGTCAGCCCGATGCCAAGGACTCGCTCGTTCAGGTGTTCAAGGCCAACTTCTCCGACATAGGTGTGTGCGAGGATGGGACCGAGTGCAGCGTGAGTCTGCAGGATTGTCCGGACGACGCTTGCCTTGCCGGTGTCGACTGCGAGTGCTTCCTCGACGAAGAGAGACTATGCAGGACCCTGGAGGTCATCGGCTGCAACGACGACGGAGGGCCTACCTGCGGTCAGACGGGTAAGAACTCGGACCTGTGCATAACTAACATAGAGGCCGGCGAGCTGTACTACATCCAGGTCGGCGGAGGTTCGACATTGCAGCAGGGTAGCTACCGCATCGAGGTGCAGCAGCCCTGCCGCGAGGGTACCGAGCCCCCGGCTCTGTCGTTCTGTGAGGGGGCGGACACAGCAGGGGCGAGCACGCCTTTCGACCTCACCGATACGACTCTCGACTGTCCGGCGGAGCCGTGCGTCGAAACGATGAAGAACGACGTGTGGTTCGACCATCGGCCGACCTGCACTGGCAATCTGATCGTCAGGACTTGCGACCTCGACCCGCAGACCGCCGAGGATAACACCACGCTTGCGGTGTACGAGGGGGCCTTCTGCCCGCCTCTTGAAGGTACTTTGTTAGCTTGCAATGACGACGCGTTGGCCACCGTGCAAAACCACAATCTTGTCGGCATGGCGCAGACGTGTCTGGGGATTGGCAACGACTGCGAGACCAGCGCGGACTGCGCTCCCGTATGTACGATCGGACACAACGCGTGCAACGTCGACACGGACTGCGACATCGGACGCTGTAGTGTCAGTGGAGATTCGTGCTCGGTGAACCTGCAGGACTGCGCCGATGCGTCGACATGCGTACCGAACGAGACTTGCGATCCGGGGGTGTGTGTAAGTGCTTGTGCACCGGGGGCAATGGTCGTTGTCCCGGTGAGCGACACACTTGTGTACAAGATCAGGGTCGGGGGTTACCTGGGGAGCGAGCCTTCCGGAACGCTATCGATCACATGCGAGCGGGAGGACTGCAACGGGAACCTCATACCCGACCAGATCGACCTGCAGGACTGCCGCCCGGGCGAGACTTGGTGCGCGGACTGCAACCTCAACGGCGTGCTTGATCTGTGTGATGTAGCACTTGACCCGGACAACTGGAGCGACTGTCAGCCCAACGGCATTCCCGATCGATGCGAGATTCGCCAGTTCTGTCCGGGGCCCGACGGGCCGTATTACTGCCAGCTTGACTGTGACGCAGACATCAACAACAACTGCGTCCCCGACATCTGCGATCCGATCTGCCCGGCAGGTGCAATGGACTGGGCCGCAGCCGATCCACCGGATGGCGTGATCGATGGACGACAGCCTAACCCTCTCAACGATATCACTACACCGTTGGGCATTGATTCGATTGTTGTGGACGGACCCACGGGCATGAACAAGGGGGATATCTGCTTCACGCTCTGCGAAACCCGCGTGGATGGGCAGCCCAATCGTGTTACGCGCGTGGAAGAAGGCCCGGCTGGCACCTATACGCTCACTCTGGAGCGTCCCCTGTCGGCTGGCGCCGTGACCAAGATCACCTACAACGCTGACGACAGCACTTCCAGTACGGGAGTGTTTAGATCGCTCCCCACGGACTCCAACGCCAGTGCCCGGTCGGAGGTGGTTGACATCACTGACATGGTGGCTTGCTGCCTGGCCGGAGACTGCGCGCCTCCGTATGGCAGCTATAGTTGCGACATCAATCATTCCGGCACGGTTACCGCAGAGGACCTCGTGCGGTTGGTAGACCTGCTGCACGGTGGCGATGGGTATGCGGCATGGCGGGATGAAGTGCCCTACGACGGTGGTGAGTGCCCGTGATAGTGATACCGGAAGGGTGACCACCCTCCCGACGTAGGCGAACCTGAACAGCTTTTGTGCACGACGACCCCCGCGGCCTTATAACCGCGCGGGGTCGTCGCTTTTTGTTGCGAGCCGCAGTGAAACGTCCTACGGGCAGTCGGCCGGGTCGAGATTATCGGGGTTGGAAGCCAGGAAGGTCAG
>JBHHXS010000246.1:0-5452 GCA_046757145.1 Phycisphaerae bacterium
CTTCGCAGCGTGTGGTGGACTGCTTACTCGGAGCGTTGCGCCTTGTTGCTGCCAGTCAGGGCACAATGAACAACGTGTTGATCGGCAACGAGAGATTCGGTTACTACGAGACCATTTGTGGCGGGGCGGGCGCGGGCCCGGTGTTCGCCGGCGCCGACGCTGTGCACTCGCACATGACCAACACGCGGATGACCGATGTCGAGGTGCTGGAAGCGCGCTACCCTGTGCGAGTCGGGTTTTTCAGGATTCGGCGTGGGTCGGGTGGCCGCGGTCGGTACCGCGGAGGCGACGGCGTGGCTCGCGAGCTGGAGTTCCTTGATCGGCTGGACGTATCGATCATAAGTCAGCGACGCGCTAGGCAGCCGTACGGCCTGTGCGGGGGCGCACCGGGAAGCCCGGGATGCAACATGCTCTTCCGTGCCGGCACCGGGAAAACGGAGAAGCTCGGCCCCATCGCCCACGTCATCGCAAACAAGGGTGACAGGCTGTTAATCGAAACACCCGGGGGCGGAGGGTACGGTACCGTGAGCGAGGACCACAATGGAGCAGAGTGTAAAGATGGTGGGGTCTAGACCGCCGTGCGCGACCGCGCGTTTTCTTTCCGAGCCGGGAGTGCAAGCGAGCGGTGCATGGGCCCCGCGGTTGCGCTTGCAGCTCGGATCGGCGTCGCAGAACAGCGCCCGGCTATTCAGGCCGTGAACCCACGCATTGCATCGATCGAGAACCTCATTGCAGCCGACCCCGGCGACAGGAACGTGTTCGCGTTCGTACTGGCGGATCAACTTCGCTTGGCGGCTCAGTCACTTCGCCTGGCGAAACGTGTGGGAATCGTGAGTGGGTTTTTCGTCGGCACGGTTGACGGCGGCGCAGGTGAAACTGACGGTCCACCAGGTGCAAAGGCTGTTGGTACGGCACTTCGCCGCCTGGGGATCGCTGTCGACTACATCACCGATCGCTGGAATGCCGGGCTGTTCCGTGCGCTGGGACTCGAACCCATCGTCGACGTGACCCGCTACCTTACGGACGCCCGCCCGACCCACCTTCTAGCGATCGAGCGCGTGGGGCGGGGACCCGATGGACGGTACAGGAACATGCGAGGCGTCGACGTTACGGATGCGACTGCGCCGCTAGATGAGCTCTTCATCGAGGCAGGACGCCTGGGGCTTACGACGGTGGGCATCGGTGACGGCGGAAACGAAGTCGGCATGGGGAAAGTGTTCGTTGATGCGCTCGATACGGCCGACCGGGCAGTGGACTTGGACGGCCGGAGGAAATGGGCCACGATCATCCCCACCGATTTCTGCATTGCAGCGGGCGTGTCCAACTGGGGGGCCTACGGGTTGGCCGGGGCCCTATCAGTACTTGAAGAACGCGACCTCCTGCCCTCTGCCGAGGAAGCCGCTCGTGATGTCGAACTCCTCGTCCGTGATGCCGGCGCCGTCGACGGTGTCACGCACCGCCGGGAAGCGACGGTCGATGGAGTCGAGCTTTGCTACAGCATTCGCATACTCGAGAGCATACGCCGGCTGGTCGTGCCGTCGCCCCTGGAGAACACAAGTACGACGAGACCACGTAGGAAGGGCGAGGCGCGCGGGCGGGCGATCTCGCTCCGGGTCGGGGTGCTTGGTTATGGGGAGACAGGGCGTGCTGCTGTGGCCTTGCTTACACGCAGAGGACATCGGGCATGCCTATCGGAGCAAGCTAGCGTTACGGTCGATCAAGGCACGGTTCTGGCCGGGTTGGAGACGGGTGGGCACACGATCGATTTTCTCCGCGGGTGCGACCTGGTGGTGGCCAGCCCCGGCGTCCGAGCCGACGCCGAAATACGCGATGCGCTTGACCTGTGTGGCATCCCCGTGGTTAGCGAGCTGGAATTTGCCTATCAGCTCTGCGACCGCGAGCTCATTGCGGTGACCGGTACAATCGGCAAGCGCACGACCATCGAGTTGCTACAGCGTTTGTTCGAGATGACGGGGCGGAAGCTTATGATAGGCGGCAACCGAGGCCGCCCGCTGTCGGCGCTCGTCTTGGATCTAGACTGTGCATCGCCTTCGTTGGTGAGCGACTCGGACGCGGCGGGCACCTCTCCGCCACCGCTGGCTATCGCCGTATCGAGCTTCCAACTGGAGAGCGTTGTACACTTCAGGCCCCACGTCGCAGTGATGTTGAACATAGACGAAGCGCACCTCGATCGCCATCGAACGGTTGCCGAGTATGTCCGCACTAAGAGCCGTATCTTCATGAACCAACGCCCTGACGACATCCTGATACTCACGTTTGATGACCTGCGACTCAGGCCGCTAGCACGCAAACATCATGGCCGAACGCTCTTCGTGTCCGGGTGTCAGGAGGTTGATCGTGGAGCGTGGTTGTTGGACGGGGTAGTGTACATGAACGTTGATGGGCAAGCGGTTGAACTCGGCCGTGCCCGAACGCCCTTTCCAGAGAACCTGCTTTCTTCGCTGCTGACCGCCCGGGTGTGTGGCATTCCCCTTGAGAGTATCGCCACGGCACTGCCCAAGTTGTCCGAGTGGGGCCAATCGCCATGAACGCCGGTATCCATGCCCGATTGCGCGGGCGCGAGCTGCGTTCCCTTTGCCGGACGGGTGAATTCGACGGGCCGACCGCCGGAGCAGCGATCGCATACGCGCAAGCCAACTTCGTGGCGGTGCCTGCGGACCTGGCTGCGCATTTCGAGGAGTTCTGCCGGCTCAATCCTCGACCTTGCCCATTGCTTGAGACCCTCCAGCCCGGACATTACGAACCCAGGCTGCTAGCTGCCAACGCTGATCTGCGCACCGATCTGCCGCGCTACCGAGTGTTCCGCGACGGCGTGTGTGTGGATACCCCGAAGGAGATCCTCGACGTGTGGACGCATGATCTTACCGCCTTTCTTATCGGCTGTTCGTTCACGTTCGAATCTGCGTTGTTGGAGGCGGGGCTTCCTGTGCGCCACCTGGAAGAGAGCAGAAACGTACCAATGTACCGGACGGACATCCCCTGCACACCAGCAGGACCGTTTTCCGCAATGCTGGTCGTCTCAATGCGTCCGATGACTCCCGAGCAGGCCGACCGGGCGGTGAAGGTGACTTCGCGATATGAGCGGATCCACGGCAGCCCCGTGCGTGTCGGTGATCCGGAGGGGATAGGCATCAACGATATTCACCAACCGGATTATGGGGAGGCAGTGACCATGCATACCGGCGAGATTCCCGTCTTCTGGGCGTGCGGCGTAACGCCCTTGGAGGCCATAATGAGCGCAAAGCCTCCTCTGGCCATTACCCACGACCCCGGCCACATGTTCGTCACCGACTTACTGCATGTCGAGTTCAGGGAGTAGCCGTTACGGACTCGGCGTCTGCACCGTTGTGTCCACATTGGGCGATGTGGGGGACTGGGTGCCTACGCCTTGCGGGCCGAGGCGATAGGGTTGTTGCGCGCGAAACATCGCGAGTCGCTTAGAGATGCTTGACGCGAGCGAGTGCTTGCCTTCTTTCCTGGCGACCACAAGCGCCCGCTGAGCCGTCGTGACCGCCTCGTTGAACCGGTTGTCCCCAGCCAGCGCCGTTGCCAGCGTAAGTAAGGCATGGGGGTCGTTAGCGCCTTGGCCTAAACTGGCGCGCGAAGCGAGCGACACGGCTTCCGCGGTACTGCGAATGTCGGCATCCGGATGGCACGACAGCAACAGGGCCAGATATTCTACCATTTCCCATTCGTCGGGGTTGCGCCTAATGCCGTCGCGCAATACCGCAACGGCGTCGGTAGCGCGCCCAAGACCCACGAGGATTCGTGCCAGCGAGTAGCACGCCCGTCGGCGGGTGGGGTCAATCTGCAGCGCACGCATATAACGGAAGCTGGCGGCCCTATACTCCCCTATCCTGCAAAGAGCATCTCCAAGATGATGGAGCGCTACGGCGTCCTCGGGATTGAGCGCCAGGCCGCATCGGTAGTGGTAGATTGCGCCGTCGATCACGTCGGCAACAGCCAGGGCGTCGGCATAATTGACGTGAGCGATCGCACTGTTGGGGCTGACGCGGACGCTCCATCCCCACAGGCGCAGCGGCGAGCGCCAGATATCCGCCTGGTGAAAAGTGGCTTGTTGCAACACGGCGATTAGCCCCGCCATGCACAGACCTAGCGCAGCCCGGCGGTGTCCGACCGCCCACCATGAATCGCCCCGGAAACTCCGAAGAAGTGCAGAACCGACTACAACTGCCAGCCCCATGCAGGACAGATAGCTGTAGCGATCGGCAACCAATTGCGGCCCACTTTGAGCCAACCCGAGCACGGGGGCCAGCACCACCGCGTATACTGCAAGCGCCGCTGCGATCGCGGGAAACCGACGTCTCCACACGAAGGCCATCCAGGCCAAGCCCACGACCGCGACCAGGCTGCCCCACAACTGCCAACCTAGCTGGCTGGCGTGCGCAGGGATCTCGTACAGTGGGCTGAGGTTTACGGGCCAGAGAGTCTTCACCAGATAAAACACGAGCCCGTAGCACGCCTGTGCCAATCGAGGCAACAGCCCGTAATCCTCGTAAGAGGCGAGGCTTCCACCCTCGCTCTGGGCAATGAGCGCACGAATGCCCGCCGCACCAGCCATGGCGAACAGGGGCAGCTTCTCCATCCAAACCCGCCGGGAAAACGCTCGCCACCACTTCGCGCCTCCGGACGTACGCCGCAGGGGATAAGCATCCAGAATCAGAAGAACGAACGGCATTGTTATGGCGGTGGCTTTGGCGAGCAGCGAGAGGAGACAGAGGAGGAGTACGCCGGCGTACCAGACCCACCTATTCGCGACGCGTTTGCGCCGGGCTGCTGTCAAGGCGAATGCTGCACCGTCGAGGCTCTCCTCCTGCTGAGTCCCGGCACGATCCGCCGAACCTGTTGCATATGAGGCGGCGTAGCGTATGTAGCAAGCGACTGCGAGGACGTAGAACAGCCCACTTACCACGTCGCGGCGTTCCGCAATCCACGCGACCGACTCCGCCCGCAGCGGATGCAGGGCAAACAGCGCCGCCGCGCATCCTGCCGACAATACCAAGGGCTTCGAACGGGCGAGCTCGGGTGAGCCCATCGCCTCCGCGAGGAGTGATCGCGTGAGAAAGTAGAAACTGACAGCGGTCATGACGTGGAACAGAACGCTGGTAAGGTGAAACCCAAGCGGGTCCGCGCCCCAAATGGCGAAGTCCATGGCGTAGGTGAGCCACGTGAGAGGCTGGAAGTGGCCGGCATACGAGGTCGTGAACATCCACTTGAGATTGTCGCCGTTGATTATCTGGTAACGCGTGTTGCTTATCAGCAAATCATCGTCGTCCCAGAAAACCAGACCGGCATCGAGGGCGCTCATGAAGACCATGACGGTAAGCACAACCAGCCCGGCGGGCACTATGTAACGCCATGCGCTCGGGGTGCGGAAATGATGGGGCAACGCACATATACCGACGTCTTG
>JBHHXS010000247.1:0-5446 GCA_046757145.1 Phycisphaerae bacterium
CCAACGACATGCAACGGAAAGTCCGGGTTGTTGGTTCCGATGCCGACGCTGCCGTCAGCGTCGATCACCATTCGCCGGGCCCCCGCGGCTGCATCCGTGAACGTGAGCGCCCCGCCAAGCAGCCCCTCGTTCGAAATGTGCCACTCCCTTTGGCTGGGCGTTGGTGTTTGGGCTACGAGAGACAGCCATGCCTGGGAACTCGTTCCTGTTGCAAAGGCGGTGTACGATGCATTATCTCGGTCAGACAGCTGTATTCTGTCACCGGCAACGTCGAGCCTAGCCCCCGGTGCCGTCGTTCCGATGCCGACGTTGCCGGCGTCGTCCACAAAGAGGCCTCGCGTTTGTGCGGCGTACGGTGCAGGCGTCAGCTTCTGGCGTGGAGCCAGCGTCGTGAACATCCCAGCGCCCCCGGGGCACGCAACCGACACCTCCAACCAGCGAGCATGACCGTCAAACGCGCTGGCTCCGAAGTCCAACTCGACGGTGAACAAACCATTGGAAACCGTGACAGGCGGAGGATTGCCGCCCACACCGTCTAACACCAAAGTGTCACCGACTTGACCGGCAGGGCCGGTGTTCGTCGAGTCGTTCCAAAGACCGAACTCAAAGTCGCACGTATCGTTGACCGGGGCTCCGCCTTGCTTAAGCTGCCCCTGGTAGGTGAATGCGGTACCGACGGGGTCGGCAGTGGCCGCCCCAAGCGGTAACCACATGGTCAACATCACCACCGTACCTGTCACCTTTATAGCTTTCATGTGCTGTCTCCTCATTGTGACCATGCTGCTAAGATGCACCGGCAGCGCATCAGTCCGCCGGTTCAGTAAACTCCTGCTCCTCATCGATTCAACGACGCGTGCGCGGTGCTCCTCATAACCCCGGGTAGGTGAACTGAATGACTGGGAAGTCGCCGAGTTCCACGGTTGCGCGCCGGTTGAGGCAGTGCGTGGCAAATGCCGGGAATTAAATCTCACCGAGCGGAACGTCGAGGCCAACATGGTGAGAAAAGAGGTTCGGGCTGACATGGTGCCCGAGAGAGTCAGATCGATCCCCGGACCGTCGTCACAGTGGCCGTAGACACCGACTCCGAGGACGGTTCCATCCCACTCCGTCGCGCTTGTTGGGACCCGGCCCGGTTGCACACCTCTCTCTCTCCTGGGTGCCGGGCAATTTCGGTGAGGTGCGGCAGTCTCCGGCCCACGCAGACAAGTAGGCGAGCGGCTCTGCCGAGCCCCTCGCTGCGGGCCGTCGTACCCGCCGAAGCTACCGTGGCAGATCAAGCAACGAGAATACCGTGACCGGTCATCGAACGTCAAGTACAAATCGTAGAATCAGGCCCTCGACGCAGGGCAATCGCATTAAAACTGGTGCATCGCCCGTTACGCACTCGAAACGCCGGCTTGACCTCCCCGACCTTCTTCGAACGCCCGCCGTGGACCGGCATTACCAGCATGAAAAACTAACCTTGGGATTATAATGCGATTGCCCTGCTCGATTCGTCCGCCCCCGTGGCGCCCTCTTGACGTCTCATACGCCAACGGTTAATCTACAGCGCCATTTTCCGAACGGAGCGTAGATACACTGCATCCAAACTTGGGAGAGCTAGCCATGGCACATCGATCAGGGACGGCTTTCAACACAGTAGGCAGGGTGATGATACATGGTGTTGCCGCTGCATGCATACTGAGCGGATCGTCGACCGCTCTAGCCGATCCGTTAGGGGCGGGCAGCGGAACGGTGTACAGGCTCAACCCCGAGAGCTCATATCAGCACGGCTGTTTCCCCCCGTGCCTTTGCCCGATCCTGGTGCAAGCAGGCATGCGAGGCACGCTCACGCTCGCCTACGACGGGTTCAACGAGGGCGTCTACGCTTATACGGTCACCGACGTCAACTGGACAGTACCTTTCAGCAACACGTCGTTGCGCGTGTTGGGGTCGGGCAGGTACGAAATCGGGAGCCCCGGCCCGCTTCCGGTGGTGCAGCACCGGATGCAACTTGATCTTCAGGTCGGGGAGGAGCCCGTCGAGCACTTCGACAGCGGCTGGGTCGTGCAGGAGCAGGCGTCTGACATAGCCATCACCGTCTCGATAAACGGTATGTACTGTTGGGATACAGCCTTCACCATTAACGCGAGCCCCGTCCCGGACACGGATATCGTCGCCTATGCGCTCGTGCCCGGCAGCACTTTCCAACGCGGTTGTTACGACCCGTGTGACTGTCCGCTTGGCCCGGAATTACTCTTGACGGGCACCTTTGCGCTCGTGACGCTGGAACAGAATCCCTTCTCCACCGAGTACGCAGTTGTCGACGTGGATTGGCTTGTGTCGGGTAACTCGATCGGTGAGAGCTTCCCGATCGCCGGAGTCGGCACTTATCATGTGCAAGGTGAGTTTGCCGTTCAACATCGCATGAGTCTGGATTTGGTCGTAGCGAGTGAGGAACGCGCGCACTTCGACAGCGGCCTCGTAGTAGGAGGGGAACAATTCCCTGCGATCGACATCGTCGTGTCGGTCAACGGCATGGTGTGCCTTGATACGGTGCTGCACATAGTGGCCCAGCCTGTGGAGGGCACAATGTGCGGCGGGATTGGCGGCCTCCCGTGCGCCGACGGCGAGTTCTGCAAGCTGCCGGTGGGAGCATGCTGCTGCGACCATATGGGCGTATGCACGCCCATACCTACCGCGTGTCCCGATGTGTGGGAGCCGGTGTGCGGGTGCGATGGCACAACCTACGCCAACGAATGCGAAGCCGACGCAGTGGGCGTCTCGATTGACCACTACGGTGAGTGTGCTTTGCAGTGCGTGGCCAACCAGGACTGCGCCGCCGGCTACTTCTGCAAGTTCCCTGAGGGCACATGCGGCATGCAGAACGTTGCCGGGGTCTGCGTTCTTATCCCGGTTATGGGGTGTCCTGAGGTTTATGATCCTGTCTGCGGTTGCGACGGTGTGACCTACACAAATGAATGCGAGTCCGATGCCGCCGCTGTTTCCGTCGACCACCGGGGCCCGTGTGTGCCCCCTCCCTGTGCTGCTGCCCGTGTCCTTCTCGATGCCAATGATCTGTCATATTGCCCCGGTGTTACGAAGGTGGTCCGCATCGTGCTCAATCCTCCGAGTTCCGCCACGGCTATCGCCGTCGAGGACACTCCCCCACCCGGCTGGGTCGTGAGCAACATCAGCAACGGCGGCACCCTCGATCCGGTGAACGGGAAGGTCAAGTGGGGACCGATCTTCGCCCCGTTCCCCGCAGAGGTCACGTACGACGTCACGCCGGACAGCGCGAACGGACTCCAGTGTTTCACGGGGATAATCTCGATCGACGGGGTCAACGAGCCGATCTGCGGGGATCAATGCCTGGACGAGTGTTGCCCGTACATCCCGGCGGACGTGGCGCAGCCGGCGTGCCAGGCATGTCCACTGGGTGACTGCGGCAGTTGCAGCATGGGGTCGTGCGCCGACGGTCAAGTCTCGTTGTGCGAGCTGGTGGGGTATGCATGCGCCTGGATGACGGGGTGCAACGATGATATCGCCGGCATGACGCGCGCCGCCTACATCTGGCGCAACGGAGAGTGCTATTGCTGGGATCGTATCGAACAGAACTGGTTCCCCCGCCCGTGTACGTCTGCCTCGGTGTGTTGTGCGGACACTCCACCGGGACCGGGGGACGGCACGGATCCCGCGATGGTGCCAGGTGGAGCGGTCGGGCATCCCCGCTTGATACGCCCGGGCCGGGAGCCGACAATGGCCTACCTTAAGATCCCGATCACGATCGATGCTCCCGAGGGTACGTCGTCGGTAGCTCTCGAATGTCAAGTGCCCGAAGGATGGCACGTAACCGACATAAGTGACGCGGGGCATTGGGATGGACTGCACCGCAAAGTCAAATGGGGGCCGTTCCTCGAGAATCCGTCGCGCACCGTGAGCTTCAGTGCTCGCCGACTTCCCGTGGTGTCGACTGCTAAGGCACGGCGTGTCAGAGGTGAAAGACGACTGGAGGGCTTCGTCGGCACGGTGTCGTTCGACGGAGTGAATCAGGCTGTGTCGATTGAATGACCGTGGTTGCCGTGTGCCCCGCATGCCGAATCCTCCAGCGCATGGTGCTGTAGCGCGGGCAGGGTGAATGGCGAGACGCTGCGAGACACGTCTGCGCCGGGTTGAAAGGGCTTGCGAGTTCGTGTCGCCAACGCTCGGTCGGGCAGCGCGGGGCACTTACTCCGGCATATCACCCTCAGGATCGAACACGTACACCTTACGCAGTGCCTGCTGCGGCACCGAACTCACGACCCGCAATGTAGATAGAAGAGGGTTCTGGTGGTCGGGCTCTATTGCAACGATCTTGCCGATGGTCATAGGGGCCGGGAGCATGTCGTCCGAGGGGTCCGACAGAACAACGTCACCTACCTGTATCGCTCCGGTTTCGACGTCGTGTCGGTCAACCTCACGAATCTCCATGGTCCCGTCACCGCGGCCGGTCAGCCAGAGAAAATGGTCGACCGCAACGAACTCACCGTCAGCAAACCGTCCGACTCGAACCTTCAGCTCAACGGTAACATCGCTGAGCAGCTTGACGCGTGCCGTGTTAGTACCCACCTGCTCTACGATACCAACGAGCACTTCGGCAAGCAGGATCGCCATTCCGTCGTGTAGGCCGTCCTCCGTCCCCCGATCAATGCCGAAGAACTGAGACGTCACGGCTGCGCCCCGCCCAACACCCTGCAGACTACCCACGTTGACAAGGCGGGAAGTCCGCCACGGGAATATGTCGTCGGCGATAACGCGAGCGGGAATCAGCCTGCCTCGTGCCCCAATTCGCTCATCCCTTCCCCCCCACAAACGCGTCGCCGTTAAGAGACTTACCTCACCCTCGAGCTCCACCACACGCAGCGCCAATGAAGCGTTTTCATTCTCAAGTGCTGTCTTCTCCCGCACCAATGCCTCATATGCTGCTGCAGACACCTCCGCTGCATCCGAGCGCAACGCGGCCGCGGCAGCATCAGCGGCAACTCCCGCCGCATCTTGTAACGGTACCAAAACCTGAACGAGGCTGATCAGTCCGCCAGTCCACGCGCTCGGAAGTACCATGAGTCCGCCGCTTACCACGACCAGTGCGAGCAACGCCCTTCGCCGTCGGCGGGATGATATGCGCGAGGCGGATCTATACATTAATACTCGTCGGCGTCGGACTCCATGGTGTCCTTCCACGTACTGAGGTTCTCGAGATAGACGCTTGTACCCCGTGCCACGCAGCTCAGCGGATCGTCGACGGTCTTCACCTCGAGTCCCGTTGCCTCGGCGATCTCTCTATCCAGCCCGCGCAGCAGGGCACAGCCTCCGGCGACGTGCAACCCGTTTTCGACCAGATCAGCGGCAAGCTCAGGCTCGGCGTTTTCCAGCGTACGCGTGACGCACTCGATAATCTGTCCAATGGGCTCGCCAAGGGCTTCGCGTA
>JBHHXS010000248.1:0-5378 GCA_046757145.1 Phycisphaerae bacterium
GGTGTTGGCCCCGGCGGCGACGTTCTTGAGACCCTCGTCGTAGATTGCTTCGGCGTAGATCGTCGCGGTGGTGGTGCCGTCCCCGGCGACGTTGCTCGTCTTGGAGGCCACTTCCTTGACCATCTGGGCGCCCATGTTCTCGTAGGCCTCTTCCAGCTCGATTTCCTTGGCGACGGTGACTCCGTCCTTCGTAACGGTGGGCGCCCCGAAGGATTTCTCAATGACGACGTTTCGGCCGCAGGGGCCCAGCGTCGACTTGACCGCCCGCGCCAACTGGCTGACGCCGCGTCGAATCGACTCGCGGGCTTCCATTTCGTACGCAATTTGCTTTGCTGTCATGTAACTGTCTCTCCGAACTTGTGACTAGCCGATGATACCGAGAATGTCCGACTCGTCCATAATCATGTACTCTTCGCCGTCCACCTTGATCTCGGTGCCGGCGTAGCTGGTGAAGATCACTTCGTCGTTTTTGTTAACCTGCATCTCGCTGCGAGTTCCGTCGTCGAGCAGACGGCCGTCACCGACAGCCAGAACGGTCCCCCGCTTAGGCTTCTCTTTGGCCGTGTCCGGGAGCACGATCCCGCCAGCCGTCTTCTCCTCCGCCTCGACACGCTGCACAATCACTTTGTCGCCGAGGGGTCTGATGTTGAGCTTAGCCATGTGTGCCTACTCCTTTCATGTAGCGCCTGGTCAGCTTACAAGGTTATACCGCCGCGGGGCAGCGGCCATAGAGCACCCCCGCATCCTCACCCGCCAGCATGTCCGGTGCCACCGCCAGGGCGGCTTGGCGGAAACCGGCGGATTCTCATAAACCCTTATGTACGCGTCGGTTACGTGCAATACGTGTGGTAACGCGGTGGCCCTTCCGCCGGGACGGCCGGCATCGGGCTGTCATTTCGGAGGCGGGACAGGCCTTTCTCTGCCAGTTTGGCAGGCGGCTCGCTGAGCCTCCGACGGCACGCGGGGCACGCAGGCAGAGTAGCGAAACTCCTACGACGCCCGGATGCTCCCCGCTGTCGGCTTCGGCATCGCCTCGTGTCGAATCCGTACGCCGCCGGCAAGTTGCCCGCATCATTGGGCGCCATCCGCGCCACGGATCCGAACCCCGAGTGCGACTGCGGGATTAACCTACCGGTCTTGCGCTCCCGGCTCGGAAGGATGCAGCGTGATCGCATAAGGTCGTTTAGCTCCCGCCTCCGGCCGAGGCGTGATCCGAGTCCGAGGCTGACGTGGTACGGAGGCGCAGGCGAAGGACTCGTCGGGGTTCCGCCGCGATAACCTGGATTCCCACGTTGGCGTGGCTACACTGCTCGCCGACCTTTGGGATTCTCCCGAATGCGCTGAAGACGAACCCGCCGATGGTCTCGTAGTCCTGGTCCTCCGGCAGTTCGAGGTTGAGCTGATCGTTGAGGTCATCGATGCGCATTCGAGCGTCGACCTCGGCGGTGTGTTCGTCTATTGTAACGAATTCCGCCGGGGGTGGCGTCTCGTACTCGTCGACAATCTCACCGACCAGCTCCTCCAGAATGTCCTCGATTGTCACCAATCCCGCTGTGCCCCCGTATTCATCCAGCACGATGGCCATGTGCAGTTTGCGGGCCTGAAACTCGCGTAGCAGATCGCGCACAAGCTTTGTTTCCGGAATGAAGTACACCTCGCGCATCATCGTTGTCAGGTTGAACTCCGTGCCGTCGGTTTGCAGCAACAGGTCCTTGGCGTACAATGCGCCCAGTATAGTGTCGATGGTCTCTTCGTATACCGGAATCCGTGAATGCCCCTTGGTGCGAATCGTTTCGAGAACGTCACGGGCGCTGGCGTTACTGGGTACGGCCACTACGTCCGTTCGAGGAGTCATGATTTCCTCGACTCGTGTGTCCGTCAGCTCGATGACCGACTTGATCATCTCCTTCTCCTCCTGATCCACGGCCCCGCGGCGCTCTCCCTCGCTGACGACGCTTAGTATTTCGCGTTCGAGTTCATACGCATGGAATCGCTCGTCGTGTGCCGGAACCCCGGCAAGCCGACGGACAAACGGGTCGAAGACCTCCAGCATGACGATTATGGGGTAGCACAGGTACCGCACAGCCGACAGAAGAGGGAGCGTACGCACCAGCAGCCAATCGCCCGTGTATTTGGCCCAGGCGTTGGGTATTGCTACTCCGAAAACGAGAACGAAGACGAGCGTAACCGCGCAGGCGACCACGGCACCGGCGCCCGCTGGAGCGGTTACCGACATACCGGCACTTTCCAGCGCGATTACTAGCAAGGTCAACGTGAGAATCGCCCTAAGAACAGCCGTAGCAAGCATATACTGCGGGCGAATCGCCACAAAACGTTCGAAATCTCCGCCGCGTCCTCTCTCCTCGAACTGCTCCGCAAGACGCACGCGCGAGGGCATACGCAGGGCGAGGTTGAGCGTGGAGAAGAGCATCAGCGCGGACAACACGCCAATAGCAACCGGAATACCCCAACCGTCCACCAACAGGACTCACCGCAGACGGAATCAACACCTGCGAACGGTCGTTCAGTCTGCATGACGGCCGTACGCAACAGACGCCTTCCAGGCTTCGGGCAAGGCAGACTCCGGCGAAACCATCGCGCACACGACGGTTTCCTCACCGTTCTTGGCCGACGCAATCACGGCGCCGGACGCATCACGGATGTAGGTTCCGTACCCATGCTCGCCACCGGGCGATGTACGTCCTTGCCCGGCAGGGACGACCACGCCCCAGAAGACGCGGCTGCCGGCACCCATACCGATCCGGCGGACGAATTCGCCAGCGCGCGTGCACCGCTCGTTGCTCCAGGCGCCGGGTGCGCAAGGCATCGCCAGGAAACTTCCCGGTTCCACCTCCGCGAGCCGATCGGCCGGCGACCCCGGGGCGGATGGCTCAACCACCCCCAGCGAGCCCACCGCGGTACGCCACACCCCGACGGCTGATACCCCGCCCGCAGCATCCTCTACGGGGTCACGCGATGCCGGGTCGCCATCGGGATCGAACAGGCCGACCCACGGCTCGAGCGCATGACCATTCGAACGGTGGAACCCGGCCGCTATGAACACGCCCCAATCGCGGGCCAGCCATGCGATCGTCTCCTTCACGCTCTGGCGATAGGAATCGCTCAGGCGTCGATTTGCAACGCCGCCTCCCGTGTCGCAGCCACCGGGAAGCACCAGCAGATCAGGTGGAGGAGTTGCTTGGGCTGCGCACTGGACTGCCGCTACGACCCGCTGGAGATTCGCAGCCCGGCTCTTCGAATTAAGGTCTACTTGCAACAGGGCCACTCTCAACTTGCCGCACTCCCGAATACCGGGCCAAGCCCCAGTGACCCGAGAATGGTGTCTTCCATGCGGTGCATGCGAGCGGCGTCCGTCTCGTCGCTGTCTGTGTACCCGAGCAGATGCAGCGTTCCATGCACGGCGTAGAGTGCAAGTTCAGCATCAACGGCGTGGTTGCGGCGCTTCGCCTGGCGCACAGCCGTCTCGAGCGAAACAACAATCTCCCCGTCGACCGGAGCGGCGCTCACGTCATTATCGTCGGGAGCACTGTGGTCGCGAAGATCGAAACTAAGTACGTCGGTGGGTTCGTGCCTGTCGAGGTAACTTCCGTTGAGTTGGGCTATGCACGCATCGCTTACGACAGCTACGCTGATCCGCCCCCCCCGGACGCCATGTCGCCTTAATGTCGCCTGGACGGCGCTCTGGAGCAGATCTGCCTGGCGTGGTATTTGTGCTCTTTCCCCGGTAACGGCGATGTCGCAGTCGTAGTCGTCTTCCATGTGGCTCTTCGCGTCGCCCCGATGCTGCGCGACGAGGCTCGATACACTCACACGCTCATGCGGGCTTGCTCAGTGGATTCCTCGGAGGCCTTTCTCGTTTTCGGATACGCGACCCTGCCGTGGTATATGGTGCACAGACTCTTAGCCAACGACTCCTCAACCTGCTTGATCTGCCGCATGGTCATATCGCAATCGCTCAGTTGGCCGTCGTTCAGTCGGTCCCAGATGATCTGGTGCACCACGTTCTCGATTCTTCCCACGGTAGGCTCGTGAAGCGCGCGCACCGCGCTTTCCACGCCGTCACACAGCATCACCACTGCCGATTCCGGGCTGCGCGGCTTGGGGCCGCTGTAGCGGAACCCCGCCTCGCGAACCTCACGGTCATGTTTCCCGCTGGCTATCTGCGGTTGCTTCTCACTGGCCATGTGGTGGAAGTAACGAACCACCGTCGTACCGTGGTGTTCTTCAATGAACTGGTGCAGGACACGAGGGAGCTTGTACTCTTTTGCCATCTCGATGCCGTCTTTTACGTGGCCCAGGATGATCAACAGGCTCATCGTAGGAGCGAGGTTGTCGTGGCGGTTGATCTGCCCCTCCTGATTCTCGGCGAAGTAATCAGCCTTGGGGATCTTCCCGATGTCGTGGTATAGAGCGCCGACCTGTGCCAGCAGCGCGTTGGCGCCAATTCGCTCACACGCAGCCTCGGCCAGCGTGCCCAGCACGAGGCTGTGGTTGTATGTTCCTCCCGCCTCGCGGGCTAACAGCGCAAGCAAAGGGCGCGTCGGATCGCGCCACTCGAGCAAGTTGAGCGAAGTGGCGATGCCGAACGCCCGCTCGATAAACGGCAGTGCACCGGACACGACGAAGGCGGCAAACATCGTGCTGCAACCCGCCCACAACGCATGCTCGAAGACGAAGTCTAGGGCGTATGTATTCAGCAGGCCCCCCGCTGCGGATGCCAGCATGATGGCAAGTGCGGTGATCGCACCCGAGGTAATCAACTTCGTGCGCGATCGGATCTCATCCAGTTGGTGTACAGCGACGGTTACGCCTACGAGCAGCGTCAGTGTGAATGCGAGATCGCCACGCACCGTAGTAGCCACCATCACAGCCACGATGCACGTCGCCCCGACGGCGAACCGCCTGGGGTAAACGATGGCCAATATGCTGCCCGCCGTGATGCATGGGGCGAATATCAACTCGGGCAAGTGTGCCCATTTCAGTTCCAGCAGGCGGGCACTTAGCAGCGTTGCGAGTATCAGCAACATGAAGGCGAGAGTTCGCGTACGGTTATCGAACACGCGCGGTTGATGAGTCCGTGTGTACACGAGCAGCCCGATGGAGAGCAAGCCCACAAGGGTCAGCAATCCGGCACGCTGCAGAAGACGCTCCCGCCAAAGCCACGCCGCCCCGGCCTCGCCCTCGTCCAGAAACTTCAAGTAGGCTGCACGATGGGCCTTCAACAGTGCGTACTCGCTCTCCGTCAAGACACCGGGGCTTATGTACGGTTCTCCTGCTTCGTATGTTGTCACGGCCTCCGGAGTGGCTTCTTCCGCCCTTCGCATCGCGTCCAGCGTATGCTCTTGGCTATAGACTAT
>JBHHXS010000249.1:0-5364 GCA_046757145.1 Phycisphaerae bacterium
CAACATCGTTCCGACCATCCTCGAAGAAACAGGGCACGATCCCGGTTCATCGAGCCCTCTCGATCGGCCTGTTGCCGGCGCCAACAGCGGGAGAATGAGAGCGGATGGCTGAGAGCCGAGACATCTACGCGATGATGCCGGAGCCTCTCAGGTCGGCGATCTCCTTCCGGGAGAACCCCGCCTCTTCAAGGATTCCGTCCGTGTCCTGTCCGTAGGCGGGCGCGTAGGAGAGGTGCCGCTGAGAAGCCGCCAGGTGCTGCCGCTCGACCGCCGGCGGCGGGAGGCGCACGCGCTTGCCCGCGGCGGTTCTGGTTTCGAGCAAGGCGTCCCGGATGGGTGGGTGATCCATCACCTGTGGCACGGATCGGATCGGTGCCGCAACGAGCCCCTCGGCGCTGAGAAGCGCCACCATCTCGCCCGTCCGGTGTCTGCGCGTGACACCGTTGATGTCGTTGTGAATCGACTCCCGCTCTCGCCTGCGTCCCTCGTTCGTCTCTCGTGTGGGCGAGGCCAGGACGCGGAACGGTTCGATGGATACCAGCCGGGCCCATTGGACATCGTTTCCGACGGCCAGGTAGATGTAGCCGTCCGCGGTGGGATAGACGTTGACGGGCACGAACTCGCGGTGCTCATTGCCGCTGCGTGTTACATCGCGTGCGTCATGCCCCAGATCAAGCAGCGGAACGACAGTAATCAGCCATGATGCCGCCGCCTGTGCCATAGACACGTCGATCCGCTTCCCCCGCCCGGTGTGCGCCATTTCAGCCAGCGCCAGGCAGACGCTAGCGTAAACTTCGTCCCCGGCCTTCAAGTCGACGAACGGGACACCGCATAGCATCGGCGGGCCGTTGGTATCGCCGGTGAGATCCATGTACCCCATTAGGGCCTGAAGGGCCGGATCGTAACCGGGCGTGTCGGGGTACTGCGGCCCCATCGCGGAAAGACCCACCCAGATGAGTTCGGGATTGACCGCAGCGAGCGTCTCGTAGTCGATGCCAAGTTCGCGGTACCGTTTCGGCAGTGTGTTACTGGTAAAGACGTCGACCTGTAGCTCCCTTATCAAGCGTTTCAAGACGTCTTGCCCGCGCGTGTCCTTGAGGTTGAGGCTTATGGCCTCCTTGCCCACATTGGGCCCGATGAAATAGCTATGCAGGCTGCTCGAGGGACTGTCTTTGTCTGCGTCGTGCGGAGGCTTACCGACGTAGCGATTCGGATCGCCGGGCAGTCGGCCCCCGGTCGGCGTCGCCTCGATACGAATCACCCGCCAGCCGAGATGCACGAACCGCTGGGTGGCATAAGAAAGTGACAGTGCCTGTTCCAGTGAGAGTACGACCAGCTTGTTCATAGGTTGCGCGGCCTGAGCAGACCTGGTCCATTAATCCGGCAGTGCGGCACGAGCGTCATGTCTGCATAGCCTCCCGCGCCGAGCGCTTAAGCTTGGCCAGCACCCGTTCCGGATTCATCGGTAGTTCCGTAAAGCGAACCCCGGTGGCATTGAAGACCGCATTGGCAATAGCCGGTGCTACCGGGATCATGGGAGCCTCCCCGATCCCCTTGGCGCCGTGCGGGCCGGCAGGGTCGTTCGTTTCGACGAACGAGATGCTAAGCTGAGGCAGATCCTCGGCAGTAACAAGCTTGTAATCCGTAAAGGTGGGGTTGAGGACTAGACCTTCGCGGATCTTGACCTCTTCCGACAAGCAGAACCCTATTCCCTGGGCTATTCCTCCCTCCACCTGGCCTTCGATGCCGAGACGGTTGATAACCCGCCCCACATCGTGCGCCGCCCACAGCCTGAGCACTTTGATGACGCCCGTGTCGAGATCGACGTCGACCTCGGCAACGTGGGTTCCAAAGGCGTAGGAGGCAGACACGTCACCTTTCTGCTGATCATCCGGTATTGAGCTCGGAGGTTCGTAATAGTTGGTCGTAATGATGTGATCGTTAAGCGCACCGAAGTGCACCCCCCGAATGATCTTGCCTATGGACTCGAGCGGTTCTCCATCGGCGCGCCTTACTACCTTGCCGCCCCGAAGATCCAGATCGGCGGGACTGGATCTCAGACGTGCGGCTGCCGCATCAAGCAGCTTGCGCTTCGCCTCACGCGCCGCCCGCAGGGCCGAATTCCCGGCGATGAATGTCGTCCGGCTAGCGTGCACCCCGACGTCCCAGGGTGTCAGATCACTGTCATTGTTGATGATGCGGACATTCTCTATTGCGACGCCTAACTCCTCAGCGACTATCTGTGCGATTACTGCGTCGGACCCCTGTCCGATCTCCGACGCACCGGTGAGGACGACGACACCGCCGAAGTCGTCGATCTTCAGAATGGTGCCGCACCCATCCGAACGGTAGATTTTGGCCCCACCGCCCACATGGAAAAGCGAGGCCATTCCCATACCGCGCACGACGTGGCGGCGGCTTGGTGAAGCGTCGGGCGGAGTCGAAGCGGCGTCAACGGGGCCGGCCGCTGATCCGGCTGAAGTCCGGCGCCGTCGCTGCCAGCCGGCTTCTCGTGCTACCGTCTCGAGGCATTCCTTCAGGCCGCACGTTCTGAAGAACATCCCTTGCCCCGAGGTTTCCCCAGCCTCCTGAGCGTTCTTCAACCGAATCTCGAGCGGATCCATGTTAAGTTGCACGGCAAGATCGTCTATCTGCGACTCGAGGGCAAAGGTCGCCTGTGGATTACCATATCCCCTAAAGGCGCAAGCATAGATGTTGTTCGTATAGACGACGTCCACGTGTTGGCGCACATGAGGCACACGGTAGAGCGATGAGAAAGTGCGCATCATTATCCATGGCGTCGTCGCCCCCCAAGAGGTGCGACCGCCGTTGTCCAGCGTCATACGCACGTCACGAAAGGTCAACGTGCCGTCTCTGCGGGCTCCGCTCCTCAAGTGAATCACAACCGGTTGTCGTGTCGGCGTAGCCAGGAACTCCTCTTCTCTGGTGAAGACGAGTTGCACAGGCCTAGATGTTGCTTTTGCAAGGAAAACACAAATCGGTTCAAACGGATGAACGTCGAGTTTGCTGCCGAAGCCGCCCCCTATTGTCGGTTGAACGACCCGGATGTCCTGTGGAGGCATCTTCACAATGCGCGCGAGGTCGTGCTTGTACTGAAAGGGCACCTGCGTGAGCGAATGTAGTGTGAGCCTGCCCCGAGAGTCGAACTCGGCTATTATCCCGGCCGTGCCCATGCAGCAATGGGCCACCCGTTGCGTCGTGTACCGCTCTTCCAGAATGACATCTGACTCCTGGATACCTTCGTTCACATCGCCATGGGAGTAGTCGTAGCGGAACGGGGTGTTATCGGGAGTGTTTGGATGAATGATTGGGGCGCCGTCGGCAAGGGCTTCCTCAGGCGACGTCACCGCGGGGAGATCCTCGTAGGCGACACGAATGCGCTTTATCGCCTCCGCGGCGGCTTCCTGGGTCTCCGCCGCGACGGCTGCGACTTCATCGCGCGCGCACGTGACCCGGTCAAGTTTCAAGGCGGTGTTATCCTGGCCGTACCCGAACGGAACGAGCTCGATATCCGCAGCGGTGATGACGGCGCGCACTCCCGGGATCGCTTTGGCGGCTGAAGTGTCGATGCTTACGACGCGCGCGTGGGGCCGCCGCGCGAACAGGATCTTCCCGTAAAGCATTCGGGGGAGGGTTATGTCCTCCAAATAGCGGGCGAGCCCGGTGGCCTTGTCCGGAGCGTCGAGCTTCGGGACGCGGGCGCCAATTAAGGTGTCTCGACGCGTTGCCTTTTCCAGATCGGTGCCGGCTGTGATCTCAATCATTAGTGATTCCCCGCAACGACACGGCCAGCACGGCATCGATTATCTTTCTGTAGCCCGTGCAACGGCACAGGTTGCCCTCAAGACCGCGCCTGACCTGCGCTTCTGTCGGGGACGGGTTGCCTTTCAGAAGTGCATACGCTGCCATGATCATGCCCGGCGTGCAGAAGCCGCATTGAATCGCCCCATGTTCAACAAAGGCCTGCTGAAGCGGGTGCAGCACGCCGTTCGCCTTCAGGCCTTCTATCGTTAGAACCTCCGCCCCATCGCATTCGAGCGCCAGCACCAGGCAGGCGTTGACGACGCGCCCGTTCAGTAATACGGAGCACGCTCCACACTCACCCTCGCCGCATCCGTACTTCGTTCCCGTCAGGCAGAGCTGATTGCGGAGAACCTCCAGTAACGTCGCGCCGGGCGATACAGTAAGAGCCACCGGCACGCGGTTAACTCGGAGGTCGAGATTTCGCCTGTGACACATGACCTGCACGTTCCAACATCCTACCGAGCATCACTCCCAGAATCTCTCTGCGGTACGAGGCGCTTGCGCGCACATCGTCGATCGGTTGTATCTCAGCACGGGCGGCCGCTATGCATCGACCAATCGCATCCGGATTCATCGGGCGCCCGATCAGCGCCGCCTCAGCCTGCGGGCCTCGCGCAGGCACCGGCGCCACCGAGCCATAACCTACCCGCACCTCCGCCACCAGCCCATCAACGATCTTCACCGCTAAACCCACCGACGCAACAGCAATCTCCATTGCGCAGCGCGTCCCGAACTTATCCCATTCCACATGCCACCCATCGGTAAGCGGTCGGATGCGCACTCGAATCAGTACTTCACCCGGTTCAAGGCCCGTAACACCCGGCCCGGCGAAGAAGGCGGTCACGGGAATCTCCCGCACGCGAAGCCCGGTAGGACTTGCCGATGCCACGTCCAGCTTTGCCTCCAAAAGAAGGAGTGGGACGGCCGTGTCCGCAGCCGGCGACGCGTTGCACAGGTTCCCGCCAACAGTGGCCCGGTTGCGTATCTGCGCGCAGGCGATGCGACCCGACGCCTCCGCCAGCGCCGGCACCTCAGTGCGGATCAACGAGTCGATTGCAATGTCACTCATAGGAGTGCAAGCCCCGATCAGAACCTCCCCCTGCCTGCGCGAAATACCGCGGAGATCCTCGACGTTCTTGAGATCGACAATGACGCTGGGTCTGCGCAGCCTTCCCTTTACCCATTGCGGCAGTAGATCGGTCCCGCCGGCGAGCGCCACCGCCTCCTCCTCCGTGGAAAGCAATCCCACAGCTTCGTCGAGCGTGCGCGGCGCTACATAATCCTTTACAGGGGTCATTGTTGAGATCCCATCACCGTCCAACAATTCCCTATGCGCTTCCCGGCAGCCCGCTCAGAAGCGAATGGGCTCCTCATATCGCCCGTAGACCTCGACCATAGAGTTCGTAATCTCCCCGACGGTCGCGTATTCCTTTACAGCCTCCACGATGCCCGGCATGACGTTGCTGCCCGCCGTGGCGTCGGCACCAACTCTCTGCAGGGCCCGCCTTACCCGCCCTTCGTCCCGCTTCCTCCGTACCT
>JBHHXS010000250.1:0-5357 GCA_046757145.1 Phycisphaerae bacterium
GGCTCACACCCATATCCTACCCACAGTCGTACATCGGGCAGGCGCCGTTTCCAATCGCCGCCTCCGGGCATATAGTGTCCGCATGGCCCATAGTGGACACAACCCGGCTAGTTCGTCAACGGATTGACATTCCATGCGCGAGTTCTCTCCCTTAGCCATCATCCTCGGTGTCGTGATCGGGTCATTGCTCGCCGCCGCCAACGCCTTTGTGGGCTTGAAGGTGGGTATGACCATCAGTGCCTCAATACCCGCCGCCGTCATGTCATTGTTGATCATGCGCACGCTGCTCAAGCGCGGCACCCTGCTAGAGCACAATATGGTCCAAACCGTGGGTTCCGCGGGGGAGAGCGTAGCCGCAGGGATGATCTTCACAATGCCCGCGTTCTTCATCATGGGGCAGAGCCCGGAATACCTGGCGATGGTGATGTGGGCGGCGATCGGGGGGCTTCTGGGTGTCTGTTTCATGGTGCCCCTCAGGCGCGTGTTGATAGTCAAAGAGCACGGCGTGCTTCCATTCCCGGAGGGCGTCGCCTGCGCGGAAGTGCTGCGGTCCGGCGAACGGGGCGGGGAAGGTGCGAAATCGGTGCTATGGGGCGCAGTCGTCGGAGGCGCCTATTACGTCATCAACGCCTTAGGATTCTGGCGAGAAACCGGCGTCGTCCTAATCCGACGTCTCCGCACGCAGGCGGAGCTCGACTCGTCCCCGGCGCTTTTGGGTGTGGGCTTCATTCTCGGCCCCCGCGTTGCAGCCTACATGCTCTCCGGAGCGATCCTTGGGTGGTTCGTCCTCATCCCGGCGATCGCGCTGTTCGGCGCGGATGCGCAAGTACCGGTATTCCCCTCGACTACCACCATCATCTCAGAGATGAGTCCGGTCGACATGTGGGAGGATTACATTCGCTACGTCGGGGCAGGTGCGGTCGCTATAGCCGGATTGCTGGCGCTGCTGAAAAGCTTCCCGACGATCTTTGCCTCGTTCTGGCATGTGCTTGCCGGGGTCTTCAGCCGCGACAAGCAGAGAGGACAACCTGCGGACAAGGACTTCCCTTTCGTGCTGCTGATCCCGGTGATCGTCGGGCTTGGATACGCAATGTGGCGATTCCCCCAGGTCATGGTCGGGCACGTCGGCACCGTCGCTGTAATCGTTTTCGCCTTCTTCTTCGTCACGGTGTCGTCGCGCCTGGTAGGCATCGTAGGGAGCTCGTCGAATCCTGTTTCCGGGATGACGATCGCGACGATCCTGGCCGCTGCGCTCGCTTTCCGCTACTTCGTCGTCGGAGACGTCGCAGCATTGCCAGCGGACGAACTGACTATCATGAAGGTGCGATGTCTAGCTGCCGGAGCCATAGTATGCATCGCCATCGCCGTCGCGGGCGACTGCTCTCAAGACCTCAAAACAGGGTTCCTGCTCAAAGCCACGCCCTACAAGCAGCAATTGGGGGAGATGGTCGGCGTTCTAACGTCCGTCTTCGTGCTCTCGGGCATCCTCATATTGCTCCATGCGACGTTTGGTTTCGGCGAGGCAACCGCAGAGCATCCCTTCCCGTTGCTCGCACCGCAGGCTAACATCATGAAGATTCTCGTGGACGGAGTGCTGGGCGGAAGCGTGCCGTGGACGCTGATTCTCATCGGCGCAGCGGGGGCGGTAATCGTCGAAATGCTCGGCTTGCCCGCCCTGCCGTTCGCGGTGGGGCTCTATCTCCCGCTCGGGCTGTCGACTCCGATCATGGCAGGGGGCGTTGTTCGATGGGTTATCGAGCGAAGGGGACGACGGCAGAGGGAGCACAACCGCGGCATCTTGTGCGCATCGGGCCTGGTCGCAGGGTACGGTCTAGCCGGAGTCGCACTCGCCGGCGTGCTCGCGCTGATGGTATGGCTGTGGCACGATCCGCACTGGGTAAACCCCGTGAGCGGAGTGGAAGAAGCTGTATCATATGGACACTTCGTGCCCTGGTTGTGGGCCAACCTCGGATTCCTTCCGATCAAATGGGGTCTGTCCAGCGCATGGTGGGATGCGTTACCGTTCTTCCCGTTCCTGATACTAGTGGTTTGGCTCTGGTGGTGCGCGCGCAGCAGACACGCAAGCGACACGCCCCCAACCGAGGTGGCAGCTCCTGTGGGCCATGGCCCTATAACTTCGCCAGCCGATGCCGCAGGTGGGCCCGAGGAACCGTCCGAGGCTGGCTCCACTGACGCCGCTTATCAGGCCGACGTCCCTCCCGCCGACGTTGCCGAAGGCACCACTGATGAGATGCAAGCAACATCCTGGCTCGACGAAGCGACGATTCCTGCCGCTCCAACAACGAAGCTATCTCCGCTTCCGCCCATCCCGCAGTTGCCTCGATCACTCCGCAGCCCGGCTGGGCGAGGCTCCGAGCAAACCCCGGGAGAGGAGCCCGAGGAGCCCGCCGGCTCCGAGGCGGACGAGGCCGACGCCGTAGAACGCTTCGAACCACCGGCACGGGCACCTGACGAGGATGCATCAGCAGCCGACATGGACGACGAGACTTCGCGCTGACCCACGATGACGGTGCTCCCAAAGGTAGATACCCTGCCACGTTCCCAATCCAAGCGCTCCGCCGATCACCGGGATGGATAGTGTCGCTGATGTTAACGCCGCTTTGATGTGGGATGGCATGTCGTCAGGGCCTTCCTGCGTATGGGTGTAGTGCGGGTCACCTTCGGCAACCAAACGGTTGAGCCATGTCTCAAGGTCTCGCCGCGCGGACGGGTCGGCGTTCTCCTGTATCACCAGGCTCGCTGAGGTGTGTTGGACCATAACGGTGCACAGGCCCTGGGCGACTCCGGCCTCAGTCACCACCTGCTGCACCGCAGCCGTTATCTCGTGAAGTCCCTGGCCGGACGTGCCGATCGTGATTCGCTTGATCACCGCCCTGCTTCCGCCCGCCAATAATCACCGACGCCGACTCTATCTACCCTCGTGCCTACAAAGTCAAGCTCTATGAGCAGCACTTCCTTGACAGCAGCGTGTCTGGCCACACAAGCGCGAGCGCGACCCTCGACGCCCACGCAACGGTGTGGGGCATACAGGAACACGCAGCGATGTCAAGCTTGGCAGCTCCGCCGCCGATGCTCATATACGCTCTTTTTCTCGGGCCTGGAGGATTGCTCCGTGGCGCCGTTCCGTGGCTTGTCGCCTTCACCATAGGCGAGCTTTGACAGGATGCGAGAGTGCCCACACTTAGCCTCGAGGCAGACCCGCAACGTACGGACGCCCACTACGACGAGTTCTATCGTGACGGTGGGTGGCGCTACTCTTTCTGGAGAGAGTACCTGTGGCACCGGCGGCACGTCGTTAAGCGCTTCGGTCTGCGTCGCGGGAATCGTATTCTCGAAGCTGCCTGCGGAAACGGCTACCATACCAACCTGCTGCGACTCATGGGCTTCGACTGCGTCGGGGTCGACAGGTCTCGCGTAGGCATCGCATGGGCGCGCGAGCATTTCCCTCGCTGTGTATACCACTGCGGTGACATCACCGGGGAATTGCCTTTGGATCCACGGAGTTTCGACGCGGTTCTGGCGCGCGGGTGCAGCCATTACCACTATGATCTGATGTCGCGACAGGCGCTGACAACGACGAAGAGATTGATGGAGTATATCAAGCCGGGCGGGGTGTTCATCATTGTCATCGTTACCGACCTTTCCGGCCGGCGGGAACCGGAAAAGATCTGGCAGAACACGCTCGACGACTACAAACGCCACCTCTCATCGTTTGGCGCTAGGTGGTCACTCACATGGGTGAACGGGACTGCGATATGCGGGCTTCGCAGCGAGGCCGATTAAGCCCGCCAGCCTGCGGTCGCACCAACCACCACACCTGTCAAGCGGAGCTAAATACCTAACCGTTGTCCTAACCCGGCGCGCACACGAACGTGACGCTCCGCGAGCCTTCCTTCGCGATCCATCGACCGAGTGACGGGATAGGCCGACCGCGAATGTCCGGTAGTCAGCCCTTAAGCTCGCCCCCGTGCGCTCCGATAGCTGTTTAGTGGCCCCCTAGCGGCTGATAACCCGAGCTGCACGATGATCCGAGCGGCAGATTGGCACGATCCTGGCGTCGAGAGCTGCACCGGCTGGTGGAGCCGCTGTGCCCAGGTCGCGCGCAGCCTGCAATGCAAGGCGACCGTCCTGGTGGTGGCGCTGACGCTGTCGGTAACGGCGGTGGTATCGGGCTACTTCCTGCGTGTCAGCGCCAAGCTCGCGCGAGCCGAGCACGCGGAGAGGATAAAGCATCTGTCCGCGGTGTTGGCGGAAGCCTCCGCGTCCGCCATCGCCAACGGTGAGCACGACAGACTTGAGATCCTCGCGCGCGAATTCACCAACAACGGTCCGATGGAGTACATCACCTTCGCGGACCGGGAAGGACACGAGCTGACCAGTGCGGAACGACGTGCGGGGGTGCTGGCCAGGCACCTGCGCGACCAAGGCGACCAACCACGGATCCCTGGCACGCCCGTCGCGCATGTAGGGCCCGATGGGGGCTCGCCCTGCCTGGACATCGTCTACCCGATCAACCTGCGCCGCCTCGGAGGCTCATCCACCTCGGAAAGCGGCGCGCTGCTGCTCGGCTACGTGCATACGGGCATGCTGGCTGACGGCTGGCATCAGTCGATGTCAAGCACGCTCGACCTCGTCGTGGGGGTCGGCATCCTGGCGATCGTGGTCGCGGTGCCCTCGGGATTCTTGCTGATAAGACGCATCGTCTCCCCGTTGGAGGTCGTCGCCGGTGCGATGCTCCGCTTCTCCAAAGGCGAATTGGACGTTCGCAGCCCACTTTCCAGGCGAGACGAGATCGGGGATCTCGCGCTGGCGTTCAACCGGATGGCTGATCAACATCAACAAACGCACGAGCGCATCGTGCGACTCAACGCAGACCTCGAGAAGCGCGTTGCCGAGCGGACGCGCCAGCTTCGCGAACTCGCAGCGCGGGAGCCCCTGACGGGCCTGTACAACCGCCGCTATTTCGGAGAGGTCCTTGAACGCAGCTTCGCCGAGGCGACCAGATATGACAACGACCTGTCATGCCTGATGCTCGACCTCGACGATTTCAAGATGGTCAACGACATGCATGGACATCAGGTCGGCGACGAGCTGCTTGTGTTCATGGCCGGGGTGATTACCAGCCAACTCCGCGCTGCCGACGTCGCAGCACGCTTCGGAGGCGACGAATTCATCCTGCTTCTGCCGCAGACCGCAATTGACCGCGCGTACGTTCTGGGTGAACGGATCGTCGAGAAATTCGCCCGCGAGGCGCCCCAGAGCTTTCCGGAGCTTAGAGTGGGCGTGAGCGTCGGCGTGGCCGGCTTGAGATCAGACGGCGTCAACGACACCGAATC
>JBHHXS010000251.1:0-5354 GCA_046757145.1 Phycisphaerae bacterium
GGCGAATCTCGATAAGAAGCAGCGGTCTGAGCTGGCGAGCTACCGCTTCAATGCGATGACCTGCGTTGCCGCACTGGGCTTCGGCGATATTCCCACGCAGGCCTTCGCCGCTGCGTACAACTTGATCCGTCCGCAGGGTTGGATAGCTTTCAATATCAAGGAGGATTTCCTAAGCGGCAAGGACACATCCGGTTTTTCGCGGTTCATCAAGACCATCACTGACCGGGACATTCTGTCGATCCGAGCACGGAGGCGGTATCGCCACCGGCTAGCGACCAACGGGACGCCCCTCTTCTACATTGCTATGGTCGGGATCAAAGAGCGCGATATCGACACGGATCTGCTGGTATGATTCCTCCGGAGCAGTGCTGGCCGAGTTGACTGCCGGCTTCAGCTGGTTGAGGGAATGGACCGATACGAGGCCGTCCTCGCAAGCTGTGTGATTCACTGCGCATCGCAGAAGGTAGGGATTCGCGAGGCTGGTGTTGGCTCGCGTTGAAATCCGGGACATGACGGCGCTCGAATGATACGACTGACGAACGTATCCAAAACGTTCGACGGTGGCAGCAGTTATGCCGTACGCGGTCTGTCGCTCGAGGTGGAGGAAGGTGAGACGCTCGTGCTGTTGGGCTCCTCGGGCTGTGGCAAGACCACAACGCTGAAGATCATCAATCGCCTGGTCGAGCCAACTTCCGGTGCAGTCACGATTGGCGGGCGCGATGTGATGCAGTGCGACGTACTGTCACTTCGCCGATCAATCGGCTACGTTTTCCAGGGGATCGGGCTCTTTCCCCACATGACGATTGAGGAAAACGTCGTGCTTGTCCCGCGGTTGTTGGGCTGGCACAAAGAGCGTCGTCGTGCCCGCGCGCGTGAGATGCTGGCGCTTGTCGAACTCGACGTAGCGACGCATGCGCACCGGTATCCGCGCGAGCTGTCGGGTGGCGAACGGCAGCGTGTGGGCGTCGCCCGGGCGCTTGCGGCCGATCCGGCTTATCTTCTGATGGACGAGCCCTTCGGGGCGCTTGATGCGATCACGCGCGACACACTTCAACAGGAACTGCTTCGGATCAAGCGAGAGTTAGGCAAGACCATCGTATTCGTGACGCACGACATATTCGAGGCCCTGGTGCTGGCTGATCGCATCGCTGTGATGCACAACGGGAAGTTGGAGCAGGTCGGCACCAAGCAGGCGATCTTCAGCCGGCCCGAGACTCGGTTTGTTAAGGATCTATTCGAGAAACCGAGAAACCAGCTTGATGCCTTGGTGAACGGGCCGAGCGCATGATATACAAGAGATGAACCACGCGGCGCACGCCTTCCAGCTCTGCCTCCATCCACTCGTGGGCGCCGCGGTCATGCTCGGGGCGCGCGCACCTGCCGCCTTCGCTGACGATACGGTGAGGATCGGCGCGAAGAACTTCACGGAGCAGGAGATCCTCGGCGAGCTTGTGGCCCAGCTCATTGAGCGAAACACCGAGCTCACCGTCGAGCGAAGGTTCGGCCTCGGGGGCACGGGTATGTGTCACGCGGCGTTGCTTGCCGGTGAGCTGGACATTTACGTCGAGTACACGGGTACAGCACTGCTCAATGTGCTCAATGCCGCTGCACGCACGGATCGCGATGAGGTGTTTCGTCTTGTCGCGCAGGCGTATCGCCAACGCTTCGACCTGGAGTGGCTCCCGTCGCTCGGTTTCAACAACACGTACGCGATCACCGTTCGGGCTGAGCAGGCGGCTGAGCGGGGGTGGATCGTAGTAAGCGACCTGGTGCGGGCTGACCAAGAGCTTTTCGCGGGGTTTACAGGAGAGTTCACCGAACGTCCGGACGGGTATCCGGGGCTTCGGCGCGCGTACGGTCTGGAATTCGGCAGGACGGCTGATCTTGATCCGGGCTTGATGTACACGGCGCTCGCCGAGGGGCAGGTCGATGTCATCTGCGCGTTTGCCACCGACGGGCGTATCGACGCGTACAACCTGCGCATCCTCATCGACGACAAAGGTTTCTTTCCGCCGTACGACGCTGCCCCCGTCGTCCGCAACGACCTGCTGGAGAAGCACCCGGAAGTGCGCGATGCCTTAGTTTCCCTTGCGGGCACGATCAACGACGCGACGATGCGCAAGATGAATTACGCGGTGGACGAACTGAAGCGATCACCGGCAAGCACTGCACGCGAATGGATCGAGGCACGAAGCTCCGGTCCCAAACCAGTGGCGGGCGGGGCTCAGCCGACGCAGGCCAAGGACACACCAGGATTCTGGGCGACCACCCTGCGGCGACGCGCCGAGCTGGGACGAAAGACCATCGAGCATCTTCTTCTCACGGGCATAGCCATGCTCATCGCCATTGTCGTCGGTGTTCCCACGGGCATCGGCATCCATCGTTGTCGCTCTGCAGTTCCCCCGGTGATGGCCGTCACGGAGATCGTTCAAACGATCCCGAGTCTGGCCATGCTGGCGTTTCTCTTCGCGATCTACCGCATGTTGGGTTCGATCCCAGCCGTCACGGCGCTTGTGCTGTACGCGCTCCTGCCGATCGTGCTTAACACCTTCACAGGCCTGAAGGAGTTGTCACCGGAGATCATCGAAGCGGCAAATGGAATGGGTATGTCATCTGGTCAGCGACTTTGGATGGTTGAGCTCCCGCTGGCGCTGCCTGTCATTGTCGCGGGCGTGCGTACCGCGACGGTCTGGACGGTCGGCATCGCTACGCTCTCAACGTACATCGGCGCCGGTGGCCTTGGTGACTTCATAAGCCGCGGCCTTGCGCGCAACGACGCTCATCTGACTCTGCTCGGCGCGGTGCCGGCGGCACTGATGGCGGTTGTTCTTAGTCTCGGGATCCGTCTTGTCGAGCGCCGTCTGCGGAAGGCATAACCCCGGATCGCCGCTCCAGGGGATGTGGTTCGTCAAGCGCGCACCATGAATCACCCCGAGCAGCGACGTCGGTGACGCCTCAGGCTGCCTCACGCAGTGAGCGCACCTTCGAGCAGCTCAACAGCAGAAGTGACATCGCCACAAGACCCCACGCCGACACAGCCGGGACTGCTTCCAGGCAGTCGGCAGTGCCGTCGCCATCACTGTCCATGTTGTCGTCGATGCCGGGACATTGATCGATACAGTGGGCGACGCCGTCATGGTCAATATCCGCATCAGTTACGCCGCACCCACAGATGCCGGGGTCGACTTTCACAATGTCATAGGGACACCCATCGCATTCGTTGATGACGCCGTCATTGTCGGAGTCCCGCTCACAGTCGTCGGGGATTGAATTCTCGTTGCAGTCAAGCTCGCTGTGGGCATCGTACTGGACGGCGACCTTCATGCTTGTCGTGAAAGGACAACCGCTCGGGTCCACGTCGGCGCTTGCCGTAACACTCACGACGAGCGAGCCTTCCGCTATCAGCTCGTTGTACGTGGCACCCGACACGACGAGTACGTCGATGTCCAAAGTGCTGGGACAATCAGACCCAACCGTTTGGAAGAGAGACCCTACCGCTGTGCCGTTGATCTGGACATCGAGATACTCACTTGAGGCGCCCAGGTCCGCACGCCCGAACGCCACAACTTCCACATCACTTATTGCCTCAGGAGGTGAGTCGACAGTATGTGTATATGCGAAGCCGGTGCCGATGGGCGACAACAGTGGTGATACCGTGGCATAACGCAGTGTGACGTCGCATTCGTCCAGCATATCGTTTGCATTGCAGTCCTCTGCGGTGCCCGTAGCGAGTTCACATTCATCCGGAATGGTGTTGGTGTTGCAGTCTCTGCTGGCACCAGTGGCTATTTCGCAGGCATCTGGTGCTCCGTCTGCATCGCAGTCCGGCTCGCAGTCGTCGGGTACGCTGTTGAAGTTACAGTCCTCACTCACATGATTCGCAAGGTCACAGTCATCAGGTGCACCATTCCCGTTGCAGTCCGGCTCGCACGCATCAAGGAGTAAGTTACCATTGCAGTCGTCGTCCGGGTTGGCGACGAGCTCGCAGGCATCTGCAAGCCCGTTCGAGTCACAGTCAACAAAGAACGCTGATTCATATGCGCCCAGATCAACAGTACAATGCTCAATCCGCGGGCCTCCGTCAAGATCCACCGCAGGAAGTGAGGGAACATCATTGTTCCCGACATTCACGCACGGGGAGCCCTGCGAAAGCCGGAGATCGTCGTCAGTATTACCGGCGACACCATCGGGACCGTCGGAATCCACGAAGAATGGGTCGTCGCCTATGTTTTGGGCACCGCCGTACAGCCCGGTCCAGCCCTGCACACAGCAGAAGTTGATGCTTGGGCGACTCGCCTCGATCTGCGCGAGTTCGCTTGTATTCAGACCGTTATCCGCTGTGTTGCCCCATAGGATCGTGTTGACAAGGGAAACGCGAACGGGGATGCGCCCGCCGGCACCGATGACACTGCCGCTGTAGATGCCGCCGCCGTCGACACCCGCACTGTTCGCACTCAGAGTGCAGCCTGTCAGCAAGGGATTGCCCGCCACGTGTCGCAATGCGCCGCCGTTATGTCCAGCCGCATTCCCATCGAAGACACAGTTCGTAAACGTCGGACGGCCTGAGACTGCCGTAACGGCACCGCCATCGTAGCCGGCGTAGTTGCCAAAGAATGCACAATTGAGCAATGTGGTCGCCCCGTTGGTATACAAGGCCCCCCCGTCACTGGCGGCATAGTTATCCAGAAAGATTACATTCGTTATGCTCGGTGAGCCTAGCTGGTTGAATAGTCCGCCTCCGCGATCATCAAGTCCGAACCCGTCGGCATGTCCACCGACTATCATAAAGCCGTCAAGACCGGCTGTGGAATCCGCTGAAATAGAGCTGACAACGTGGTAAACGTTGTCAGCTCGATTGTTGAACCCAGGGCCGTCGTCCGCGTTCAGGTCGCCGGTGAGAACCGTCACAAACTGTGAAGCATCTCGTTCGGACAGACTGGTCTCGTGTCCAGCGAAGCCGCCATACAAAGTGACGCCGTTGATGAGTCGGAACGTCGCTCGGCGATCACCCCCAAACGGTGCAGGCGGGTAAAACCCTGTGGCCACCCAGATCTGTGCTCCCGTATCACACGTGGAGTTTGCCACAGCAAGCGCATCCTGCAGATCAGTATAGGCATCTTCCCAACTTGTCCCATTGTTTGCACCGGTTGCGTCGGCGCGGACGAAGAGAACCTCGCACTGATCAAGTATGCCATTGAGATTGCAGTCGAGCGACGTGCCCGCCGCTATGTCACAGATATCCTGTAGACCGTTCTCGTTGCAGTCAGCATCCGGCTCACAGTCGTCAGGTATGGCGTTCGTGTTGCAGTCGGTGCTGGTTTGGTCGGCGAGGTCGCATTCGTCGGGGATAGTGT
>JBHHXS010000252.1:0-5350 GCA_046757145.1 Phycisphaerae bacterium
CGATGGATTCCTGGGTGCTGGTATCGGCGCATCCCAAGACGACTGGGCTGGAGTCGTCGCCGGCAGTTCGGCTTCGCCGTGCCCTGACTGGCCGCCAATCGCTGCTCTTGGTGGTGATTCAAAAACCCGGAACACGACTGCGGCCAACATTCCGGCTGCGAGCGGTGCCACGAAGTAGATCCACAGTTCCGCCATTGCGGTCCCGCCTACGAAGAGCGCCGGGCCGAGGCTACGTGCGGGGTTGAGCGACGCGCCCGAGTAGGGGATACCCACGATCTGAGCGGCACCGAGATACAACCCAATCGGCAGCCCCGCGAAGCCAGCCGCAGCCTTCTTGCTCGTAGCGCCCAGGATGATGAAGACCAACATGAAGGTCAGAATGGCCTCCATGATCAGCGCGCCGTTCGTGCCAAAGCTGCCTGCAGTAGTCTGACCGAGGCCGAAGCCCGTGCCGCCGGCCGCCGCCATCAAAATGGCCGCCGCCAGAATCGCGCCCGCACACTGAGCTACGACGTAGCCCGCGAGCTTGTTCCATTCAAATCGCCCCGCCAGAGCCAGCCCGATGGACACTGCCGGATTGAAGTGGCCGCCAGAGATCGGCCCCATGGTATAGGCTGCCGCCATCAGGGCGATGCCAAAGGCCAGGGCGATGCCGATGACTTCCACGTAACCAAAGGCTCCGTTGGTGCTTTCCAACATCACATTGGCCGAGACGACGGCGCCACAGCCCAAGAAGACCAGAATGAATGTGCCTATCACTTCCGCCAGAAATGTCTTTCGTTCAAACATGATATGATTTCCTTAGCTCTGATTGATGAAGATCGCTCGACTAGCAGCGCACCCAACGAATCGTGCCGAAGCGAACCCCGAGAAAGCCGGCGTCCTACCTGACCGGGGCCCACTCCAGTGCTCCTCGTTTTCGCGGCCCACTCGGCCGCTTGCTCAGCTGACGGCAGCCTCACCCGCGAGTTCCTCGACGATGATCTGGGAGATGCGGGCATATATGCCGCTCTGTATGATGTCGGTACGAAGTAGCTGAGCGAACTCCCCGATTTCCTTCTCAATGTCACTCAGGGCACGTTGCAACGCCGCAACATCAAGACCAACCGTATTCATGGCGCTCGTGCATGTCTCCACGGCGGCATCCTTGTCCGGGCTTTCGCAAAGAAGCTTGGCAATTCTGCCAGCGCCGCTGAGTATCCGTGCGAGCGTACCGGCAGCCTCATCATCCCCATCGCCAATGCTCGGCGCGTGATGGTGTCGGACCGCCTCAACAACGGTCGGCGGCAACATCCACTTGTCCAAGACCAAGGCAGAGACATCGGCATGCGTCAGGTCAAGTGTCGTGCGCTCCTGTTGAACGAAATCATCGGCACACATCGGCGAGTAGTGAGCTGCGATTGGAGCGTACTTTTCGGAGAGCGCCTCGACCATCACGACCACGCCAACATCGCAGAGCAGGCCACCGAGGAAAGCTTCTTCCCGATATCTTGAAGCGACGTGGTCCGCGAACTTGGCGGCAAGAACGGCCGTGCTCAAGGAGCGCCGCCAGTAGTAGCTCAGACTGAAGTCACCGGTGTCCTTCCCGCTCTTGCCAACGCCCTCGGTCAGGTATCGTCCAAGCACGAGTGAGCGAACGCGTTTCATCCCCAGGAGGGTCATGGCCTGCTGAAGCGACGTCACCTTGCGGGTGACACCAAACAACGGCGAGTTAGTCAGCCTGAGCAACTCACCTGAGATCCCCGGGTCCGCATTGAGCACGGCCACCAGATCTTTGACCTTGAAGTCCTCTTCTCCGGAGAGCTCGAGGAAGCGGGTCACGACCTGGGGCATGGTCGGCACGGCGGCCGAACGGACAATCATATCCAGTGTTTCTTCGTTCACGGGCCAGCTCCTGTAGCCTGGGTGACGGGGTCGCGTATTCCGGACATTCGTCCGAAGACCTTCTCTGACTCTATCGGCTGCCACTGGCGCCCTTATTACCTCCGCTAAGGGCATCAACGCTGGTGTTTTGTGTTTCAGAGCCGCAGCAGCAGGGCCGATAATGCGAGGGTGTGCCGGCTCACCGGAGTCCGGTGTTCTGACGATTTGTCGCCCCGTGGCCGGCAGGCTGCGGCGGACCTCATGTGGACTCATTCGATGAGTGCCAGACTTACTTTCGATGACGGACGTGAACCAAGCCCGGTCGAGCTTGACCAGGATCTGGTCCTTTTCGGCAGTGGCGCCAAAGCCGACTTGGTTATCGAGGATCCGAACCTCTCCCCGCTGCACTGCGCGTTGGCCCACACGCCCGGTGGGTGGAAGATCCTCGACCTCTACTCGCGCCAAGGCACGCGTGTCAATGGGGAGTCCGTTGCGGATCACTATCTCCAACCCGGCGATCGGATCAGGCTCGGGAAGTTATGCGCGATCTTCGAGATAACGGAGGACGATCCACCGGAGGAGGGGGGCGACATCAAGCTGGAAAGTGGCCGCGGCGAGTGGTGGTCGTTGGAGTCCGACTCAGCGCTGATCGGGTCGTGGGGAGGTTGCGATATCGTTGTTGACGGTGCCGAGCCGGCGCACGTGATCGTGGTCAACTCCCACCGTGGCGCGGTGGTCCGTGCGATCGGCGAGGCGGGCATCGTTATCGTCAACGGCCGACGGACCGATGGTTGCAGCCTGCAGGACGGGGACGTCTTGCAGGTCGGCGAGGAGTGTTTCACAGTCCGGGCTCCGCACCTCCCCCGGAGATCGGACGGAGAGCCAATGGAGGACGCTCGCGCACACAGCGAGGTGCCGACTCTTGGTGCCATAATCGAGGAGCAGGAGCGAATCTTACAGCTCCTCGATCCGGTGGCGCAAGTCCCTGACGAGATCGGGCAACTTCGTGAGGAGATCGGCCAGCAGCTTCGCTCCTTGACTGAGGGCATGAAGTCAAACGCCGATGCCGTTGAGGTAAGAGAAAGGCAGGTTAGCGATCGCGAAGCCGAGCACACGTCGCAGATTCAGGCTCTTGGGAGCACCCTTACGGAACACGGGGCGCTTGTTAAGGAGCTGATGGACCGCCTTGCGTGCGTCGCCGATGCCACCGAGTCGTCAAGGAATGCCACGGAATCAGCGGTCGGCAAGCTCCACGAAGAAAGAAAGTGGCTCTCGACTGAACTCGATAGCCGGGACAAGGCGTTGCAGAAGGTCTGGCAGGGGCTTGTCCAGGTCCGTAAGGCGCTTGCCTCGCCGCCCCCGGAAGACGCTGCCGTGGAGGCTACGGATAAGCTTCGCGAGCAGGTTGAGACGCTCAACAAGCAGTTCGCCGACTTGCCTTCGCAGCTTTCTCAACGGCTGACGGATGCACTCAAGGGCCTTGCCAAGGCAGACCAACCCGGATTGGCTGAACTTGCCGGACAACGCGCAGAGTTGGAGGAGCGGGAGCAAAGGTTGGCTGAAGAGCGAGAGACGCTTGAAGAGATGAGGAGAGAAGTCATCTCCAGGGGCGAGGAGACGGTGGGCGAGATGGCTGCGGCCGAGCAGAAACAAGAACAGTACAGGGCCGAGCTCGATCAAAAGGAGAGCCTCCTGGCTCAGAAGGAGGACCAGCTCGAGCATTCCCGCCAGGAAACGGAGCGAGCACATCGGCAACGTGAGCAAAGCCTGCAGGCAGAACGCCAGAAGTTGCGCACGCTCAAGATCGAAGTGGAAGTACGCGAAGCCAATTCAAGAGACCAGGCATCGAAGCTCATCCGTTTGTGCCAGAAGGTTGCACGGCTTGGCGGCTCGCCCGACGGAGCGGTCGCATCGTCCAGCCTCCTGGCATTCGCCAGGGGTATCGCCGGCAAGATCGAACAACCGGGTCGCATCATTGCCTCGGCCAGCAAGAACGTCGCAGCGGAGGGGCTGCTTCACCGGCCGCCATCGGGCGATGGCTCAGAATCACTCGGCCCATCCCCGGTTGGGTCCAGCCCCAACAGCTCTTTGAACAGTTGATCGTAGTCAACCCGGGCCACATCGCGGGCATCGATTGGTCCCTGGGGAGTCTCTGGGCCCTTCGGCAGAGAGGGCGTCACGCGTTCGAAGGTCATCTCGGGGCACGTCTCCGTCAGGTTCTTAAGCGCGGCGCGAACTGCCGCTCGAAAGATCACGCGGCCGATCTTGCGTACCAGTTGCTTTGCCTCCTCGACCAGAGTTTGTCGGATGCTGACATGCACGAGCAAGGCGAAGAAGGTGATCTCCAGTTTCTCCGTCGCGGAGAGATGCAGAGAATTGGGGTGAATGCCCCATTCTCGCCGGAGCCACTCGTCCGTGAGACCGCTTTCGACATTCTCCATGTAGACTTCGAGCACAACGCCCTTTTCGTCACGGACCACCGCTGCGAGACGATCCTCGACGTCCGCATCGGCCCGGAAGGCAACAACGAGGTTATCGGGCAACGGATCCGTCGGCAGCCCACGTATCCAGACGAAATCAACCCGGGCGTGCGATAGAACCGTCTCGGGGACGATCTCCACGATCGCCTCGATGACATGCTCATCGACCGAGCCGCTCTTAGAAGGTGTTGAATCGTCCACTACTGGTAGCCACATGCGCAATGCTCCGTACAACTATGTCGGCACGAGCCAAGACGCACGTTGGCCGCCTACGGCGGATACGTGGCGCTTCTCAGCCGCGAAGGACTCTGCATTTTCAAGTTGCGAACCATGAGGGTCGATGTCCTGGGTAGTTCCGAGTGTCATGTGGGCGGGGTCAGGCGACAGTGCCCGGCTCCGCCCGGTTTCGTTGAGAACGAAAACCGACGTTCCACACATTCCGTACGCGGAACCGAAATTAGCTCTCATGTTCGGCCGACCAGAACAGCCCAGCAGGTCTCTCGGCGACCAAGATCCGCTGCTAGACGAGATCCTAACGCCCGATATTCGCGAGGCTCTCGCCAGTCTTGCGCTGATGTCCGAGAATCACCTGGACATCGCGGATGCCGTTGCGGAACACACTCCCATGCTGGCGTGTCTTCTCAATCGGCACCCGCAATTCGCCGGGTCCTGTCGTGGCATGCTTATCAGACTGGCGCAGCTGTATGCTCTTCATGGGGAACTGGCCGACTTGGTCATGCGTCACTCCCGCCTGTTTGAGGACGCAATCGTGGCCGCCGGTGTGCAAAGCCGGAAGCGCACCGCCTACTCCGAGGGCAATCGCTGAGGGCACAGCCCGATCATCGGGCTCCGCGTCACGCCGTCCGCCATCTGGTAACCAGCAAGTCAGCCTGCAACTGAACACGCCCCCCCAGACTGCCGATGAATCCACACGTTGGCGGCGGTTGACAAGGAGCGCAGCGTTCTATCGACCCGCGTTCACGCGTCAGCACACGTCGTGGTCGAAG
>JBHHXS010000253.1:0-5348 GCA_046757145.1 Phycisphaerae bacterium
TGCGCGGTCTGAAGTATGCGCCCTCCGACGCTACTCTTTGTGCGAAGCTCGCATGGGTGCTGGCAACCTGCAGCGATGACGCGCTGCGTGACGGGGCGCGGGCCGTCAAATTGGCGGAATCGGCTGTTGCTCAATACGCCGGGCAAAGCCGGGAATCTCCAGCAGGGCGCACGGCTCGGGAGTCGCTCGCAGCTGCCCTTGCAGAAACCGGGGACTTCCAGGAGGCCGTCAAGGTGGTCAGCGAACTGATGGCGCAAGAACTGCCTCCCCTGGTCAGGCCAAAGCATCAGCGACTTCAACTTCAGCTCGAAGCCTACCGACAGCGGCGGCCTTTTCGTGATTAGGGATAGACCGGTGCAGGCGGGTGGGCAACGGGGGGCGCGTGACAGTTTACGCGGCGTCGCCCAGGGTCTCCTGGCGATCGTGGTGTGGGATCCGAGCCCCAAGCGCCGGCGCGGGGTACGTGCGAGAGCGCCCAACCACGTGGATTCGGAACGACCTGGGCTCGTAGGCGTCATGATGATGTACCCGTCGCTCGCGCTCCGGGCTCGGATCGCGCCCCCGCCGATTCTATCACGGACCCGGCAACGGGTATTGCGAGAGGTGATGCAACCGCGACCGGGCGTCACGACCGGAGGTAGCGCATAGTGTTTCTGGCAGGCGGCATGAATGAACAAGCACGCCTTGCCTACATCCGCTTCTTCTCATAGATTTGTTAGCGTCGTGAATGCATTCACCACCCTGCGGCGGGCACCACCTGCTGAGATCGCATGGAACGAAAGCAGACGCCGAGTTCCAGCGCTGTGCCGCTTGTTGCCCGCTGGGTCGCGGATGTCGAGGTCCCGCGGTAGACTGCCGCCGTCAGGGGGCACCCGGACAAACGCGGCTGAACCACAAACAGCGCTGGGGCACCCGTGCACCCAAGCCCACAGGTTTGGGGTTGGCCAGGGCTTATAGTATATCATGCGCTGGCCGCACGATGCGGACCGGGTCCGTGATGGGTATCGGTTTCGGTGTATTCCAGTACCGTCTGAGGGAGCTTTCATGGGTTCGTCAACAAAGAAACGGATTAAGGTCGTAATCGTCGGGGCCGCAGGGCGCGATTTTCATGACTTCAACGTCTTCTGGAGGGACAACCCGCGTTATCACGTTGTAGCGTTCACCGCCGCACAGATTCCCGATATACACGGGCGTACTTACCCGGCCCGGCTGTGTGGTGCGCGGTATCCCCGGGGCATTCCCATCGAACCGGAAGAGAAGCTGGCGGCGTTGATCAACCAACACTCGGTGGATCAGGTGGTTATGGCCTACTCCGACATTCCACACGAGGAGGTGATGCACAAGGCATCGCTGGCAAACGCCTGTGGTGCGGATTTCAGGATAATGGGACATCGCAACACGATGCTCAAGTCGGCAAAGCCGGTGATCGCGGTATGCGCGGTCAGGACGGGCTGCGGTAAGAGTCAGACGTCGCGCGCAATCACCGGCATCCTTAAATCGATGGGCAAAAAGGTCGCGGCAATCCGTCACCCGATGCCGTATGGTGATCTTGAACAGCAGGTCTGCCAGCGGTTTTCTTCGCTTGAGGATCTCGATAAGCACAAGTGCACAATTGAGGAGCGAGAGGAATACGAGCCGCACATTCGCGTGGGCAACGTCGTTTTCGCCGGTATCGACTACGCGCGTATACTCAAGCTGGCTGAGAAGGAGGCTGACGTGATACTCTGGGACGGCGGGAACAATGACATGGCCTTCTACAGGCCCGATCTTTATATCGTCGTCGCTGATCCGCACCGCCCGGGGCACGAGGTCCGCTATTATCCAGGCGAGACCAACCTTCGCATGGCTGACGTCGTGGTCATCAACAAGGTGGACACAGCCAGCGCTGACAATGTCAAGCAGGTGGCAGCCAACGTCCGTGCGCTGAATCCCGGTGCTAGAATAATCAGGGCTGCATCCCCGGTGACCGTGGACGACCCGGATGCCGTAAAGGGGCGGCGCGTCCTCGTAGTTGAGGATGGCCCGACGCTGACACACGGGGAGATGAGCTTCGGAGCCGGCCATGTGGCCGCCACCACACTTGGGGCCGCGGAAATCGTCGATCCAAGACCCTACGCCATCGGATCGATCAAGAAGACATTCCGCAAGTACCCTCACATGGAACAGATCCTGCCCGCCATGGGATACGGGCGCCGACAGATGAAGGAACTCGAGCGGACGATCGACGCGGTCGACTGCGATATCGTGTTGGTAGGCACGCCCATTGACCTGGGGCGTCTGCTGCGCATCAACAAACCCGCGCTTCGCGTTCGGTACGAGCTTAGCCGCAGCGCCGTCGCGTCGCTCAGACGCGAGGTCAAGCGCACGATCGCCAACTAGCCGACCGCCGACACGTATCAAACCGGGGGCAGCGCCACGCGGAGGTGGCGCTTCCCCCACAGACGTTGCCCCTCAAAACGCCGGGAATAACGGGCGGAGGCAGCCGGTTCTACGGGGTGAGCGCTATGTGCCTCCGCTGCAGCAGCTTCTGCGGCCGGCGGCGTGGGCGCGAGCGCTACTTTTCGGGCCAAATCGGACGGAGAACAGGATATGTACGTGCGCCATCTAAGGGCATCAGTGCCCGTCATCATGTTTGCGGTTCTTTCATCGGGGCGTGCCGACGCGACTTTCCACCTGATGCAGATAGAGCAGGTCATCGGCGGCGTTGACAATGACACCGGCGCACAGGCGATTCAGTTGCGTATGCGCTTTCCGGGGCAGAATCTACTTGCGCCTTCGAGGCTAATCGCGTGGGATGCCACAGGCTCTAATCCTGTCGTCCTGGTTGATTTCGCCAGCAGTGTCGCGGACGGCAGCGCTGGGGCTCGAGTGCTTATCGCAAGCGCGGGATTCGCAGGCCACACGTCGCCTGCCATCACCCCGGATTTCACCATGACCAACCTGATTCCAGAAGCATACCTACCGGCAGGGAGCCTTACGTTCGAGAGTGATATTGGAGCAATAGTCTATTGGCGTTTGAGTTGGGGTGGTACCGCGTACACCGGTCCGACCACCGGGTCGCTGGCGAACGAGGACGACGGCGATTTCGGTCCCCCATGGCCGGGCCCGCTGCCCTCGACTGACCTCCAGGCGCTGTTATTCCAGGGACTTGCAAGCGCCGTCAGCACGCAAAACGACATCGATTACGCGCTCACCGGCACGCCGGCGGTATTCACCAACAACGCGGGTGGTGGCTCCCCCACCGTCGAGTGCACCGACCCCGCGCAGTGCGACGACGGCGTGCCCTGTACTGACGACGACTGTGCGCCGGACAACACGTGCTCTAACGTGCCCAATGACACTCTCTGCTCCGACAACTCGGTATTCTGCGACGGGGCTGAATTCTGTCATCCCCTTTCCGGCTGTATTTCGAGCGGGAGCCCATGCGGGTACGGCGAGTTCTGCAGCGAAACCGGTGGCGTATGCGACCCCGCGATTGAAATCGCGTTACAGCCTGTGGTTAGCGGCCTGGTCTCGCCGATCAGCCTGACCCATGCCGGCGACGGCTCCGGGCGGCTGTTCATCGTCGATCAGGCGGGTTACATAAGAATTGTGGAGAACGGCGTTCTCCTGCCGACACCGTTCCTCGACCTCACGTCGAAGATCGTGGAAGTGAGTGCCTTCTTTGATGAACGAGGTGTACTAGGGGTTGCGTTTCATCCCGACTATGCGGTCAATGGCCGCTTCTTCGTCCGTTACAGTGCCCCGCGGGCAGGTGACCCCGCGGAGCCCTGCAATGATCCGGAGGGGTTCATCGTGGGCTGCCACAAGGCCGTCCTCGCGGAGTATGCCGTCTCCGCAGACCCGAACGTGGCCGATCCCGGTTCGGAGATAATACTGCTCGAGCTCGATGAACCACAATTCAACCATAATGCCGGCGCGCTGGCGTTCGGGCCGGACGGGTTCCTGTACGTGGCGCTGGGTGACGGCGGTGGGGCGCACGATGGACTTGCTGACGTGCCGCCGTCACACGGGCCTGATGGTCATGGGCAGAACATCAATACGCTCCTTGGCGCGGTCTTGCGACTCGACGTGGACAGTCCGCCTGACGTCGGAATGAATTATGCCATACCCGCGGACAATCCTTTCGTTGGTGCACCTGGAGCGGACGAGATCTACGCCTACGGATTCCGCAACCCTTACAGGTTTTCTTTCGATGACGGCCCGGGAGGTGACGGTTCCCTGTACGTTGCCGACGTAGGACAGAATCTCTACGAGGAAGTTGATATCGTGTCGAAGGGTGGAAACTACGGGTGGGTAACGCGCGAAGGCCGGCATTGCTTCGACCCTTTCAGACCTGACGCTTCGCCGGTCAGTTGCACAGCAACGGGGCCTTTGGGGGAGGCCTTGCTTGACCCAGTGTACGAGTACGACCACAACGTCGGGCTCGCGATTGTGGGTGGATTCGTTTACCGTGGGACCCAGGTCCCTGCGTTGGTTGGGGAGTACGTCCATGGGGATTTCAGCCGGGATTTCGGTCCGACCGGCCGCCTGTTTTACTCCGATACGACTGGCCCCGACTCGTTTACTCGAGGTGAATTCACGATAGTACCTGCAGGTGCTCCCCTCGGACGGTTTCTCAAGGGGTTTGGAGAGGACGAAGCCGGTGAGATCTACGTGTTGGCTACAGGCAACCTGGGCCCAACGGGCTTCTCAGGGGTTGTCTACCGGATCGCGGAGACCCTGACCGCTCCGAATCCCGCGCTAGTCGCTTCTGCGCCACACGACGTCCGCAAGAACCGTTACATTTCCCTCAACCCGAACAATGCGGCAAGCCCGGTCGCACTGAGGGTCGAGCTGACCTCGATGAAGCGATGCACGGGCGACCTGTCGCGAACGTGTCGCACCGACGACGACTGTCCGGATGTCTGCGACAATGACGTTCTGGTTCAATGTGTCGACGACGAGGCCTGCGGCGGAGGCACGTGTGTGCCCAGTTCTCCGTGCGTTGAGCATCCGGATGTCGGTTCAGTACTCGGGTGGATCGGCCAGCCGTTCCAGGTGCCGGAAGGATGCAATCCGCTACCGTGCGGCGACGGCGACTGGATCGCGAGGGTTGAGGCTGATCCCGTCTACCGCCTGTGGACCGAAACCACGCTGCATGTTGGAGACTGCCAGATCGTACCTGTCGCCACCTACGCAATTCGAGCGACGGTCGATGAGGTCACCTTCTCCGGCGCGTTGGAGGTGGGCACGATCCTAAAGCCCGACGTAAGGCACTATGGCGACGCTGTGGGTGCCGTAAGCCCCATGACGGGAGAATACACTCCCGCGGATGGCTTCGTGAACGTCAACGACGTGCAGGCGTT
>JBHHXS010000254.1:0-5227 GCA_046757145.1 Phycisphaerae bacterium
ACATGCGTTTCGACGACTGTTGAACCACGTCGCGACCTGCTACGGCCTACGTCGCCCGCACTGCTCATCCACGCTTCGTGCGCGCCTGCATTGGAATGCTGAACGGGGACTATCGTCGGCGTCCCCAGCGCCACGCGAGGAATTGTTCGCACAGCAGCACGGCAACGGTGGCGAATAAGACGGGCCTCCAGTACTCAATCCGCCCCTCACCCGTGCGTCCTCCGAGCCTATCAATCCCCTTGATGTAGTCGAACGGGACGCCGCCGGCGGCCCTGCGAATCTCCTCCTCGTTCGCCATCGACAAGTCGCCTTCGCGTGGGTCCACGTTCACGGCGACAAGCCTGTCGAAGGTAGCTGCCGGCGCTTGCATCAGCGCGGTGTCGGGTGCCGGCGACGCGCTGCCTGCTTCATTCTCCGTATGACTCTGGCGCCTCCTGAAGGTGAATTGATACAAGCCGGCGGTGTCCGTTTGTTCCCAGCGCAGCACGAGCCCACGGCCATCGGCAGCGGGCACGCCCATCACTCCTAGCTCGCGCTCCGCGGGGTAGTTCGGGGTTCGGACAATGACGTCCGGCTCGTACAGGGCCGGATCGATACGCAGCTCTATGGTCGAGCCGACCAACTGCTCTTGCTTCCCGCCGCCGCGACGCGCGACGTGTCTGACCAGTTCGATCATTACGGGCAAGTAAGTGGGGTGGTCAGGCCAATAATGCCATTCCTTGTCACTTGTTGTGGTGACAAGCGCCGTTCGGCCTAAGCCGAAACTGCGCTCCACCAGGGCCGGGTGCTCACCGGCATCGTCAAAGACGGCCAACACCTTCGCAGGGAGTGTCGTCCGCGCGGCACCGGCTTCAGCCTCTTCGGAGTCCAGCGGTTCGGAGGGGCCGCCGAACGGCGTACATGAAAAATACCGCTTGAAGGGCACTCTGCCGATTCCAAGCGGGTCACCCTCTTGACTCAACCCTCGCAAGGCCGGGTGCAGCGCGTCCACGATCACCAGGTGAGCTTCACCGGCTGGGATGATGATCTCGCCCAACTCGGCCGGGAGAAGCCCCTCGCCGTCGCGATAGAGCGTTGCGTTGTAGAGGCTCGGGTCGACCTGATCGCCCAGGAATATGATGAGTCCGCCGCCGCCACGAACGAATCGCTCCAGAGCATCCACCGCCGGATCGCTCACACGATGTACGTTGGCCAGGATGACTACGTGGAACCCATCCAGGTTGGCATCCTCGAGATCGACCTCATCCACGATCGCCAGGTCGATGCCGCTGGGCAGCTCCCCTTCAGGCCGCAGCGCCGTCGCAAGGAGGCTGACTTCATCATCAAAGGAGTCAGCGGAGGGCTCGCCGTCGACAATGAGCACACCTACGGCGCCGGCTACATCAGCACCGAGGTACCGCACGTCGTCGGCAGGCAAGGCATCTTCCGGCAGCTCCACTCGGACAGACTCCCACCCCGCGCGCGGGAATCCGACATCGAGATCAACAGACACGCTTTGCCACGGACCAAGCGTGCCGATGCGTTCGGGGGGGCGCGCTGCGTGCCCGACGGTGAGGTCAACTTGTAGATCGTCGACCGGCCTGTCCGAGTGATTCACCACGACGGCGCGGACGGTGCCTTCCATTCCGGCCACAAGTCGCCCGGAGGGAATGGTCACTCGTTTAACTGCCGTGTTCGCCGCTCCCTCGTCACCGACGTTGACAAACGTCAGATGCATCCCCCGGACCCCCTTGGCCCACGCTGCGAGCGGGGCAAGAAGCAAGGACGCTCCCTCGCCCGGTGTCACGCCGCTTTCGGCAGGCGCCCAATCGCACCTCTGGAAGTCGCTGAACACGTAGATGGCAGCGTTTACGATGCCGGGGGCACGCCCAAGCAGATCCGCGAGGCTTTGCATCGCAGCAGCTACGGAGATCGATCGCTTCGACGGTGACAGGGCATCGAGACGAGCAAGCAGGTCGGTGAGACCGGCGTCGTCGAGATAGGCTCCCGACACTACGGGCTTGTCCACTGCGGACATCTTAACGATCGTGACTGTATCATCGGGCGTTTCCCGCCGAACGACGTCCAGTACGCGCTTTGCGCCGAGCTTGGCCCGGTCAAACCATGTACCATCCTCCGCTCGATAACCCATGCTGAATGAATCATCCAGGACGAATACGCGCTCGATTCTCCGCGCGCCGCCCCACGCTGCCGCCAACCCGGTCGGCGTAAGAAACGGCCTCGACACCAGTGCCGCTATGAGGATCACCGCCAGGCATCGAAGAGCAAGCAACACCCACTCTTCCATACGTATCCGCCTGCGGTTCCTGCGCTCCGCCTGCACGAGGAAGTCTATCGCCGCCCACCGGATGCGCCGGAACCGCCGCCGGGCCAGCAAATGAATCACAACGGGGACGGCAACGGCGCAGGCACCGGCGTAGAACAAACCAGGAGAAACAAAAGAGGCGAGCGTCACCGGTTCAACCACTTACCCATCACCGTTCGATCATTCGTTGGCCAGGGGACGGAACGCTTGACCAACGCCCGTTAGCGGCTTGAGCATGCTCAGAACAGCGTTGGCTCGCCGGCGCTGTCCGACGCTGCGGACCCTTCAAAGGGGAATCCGAGGTGAGCGTATGCATCTCGGGTAGCCTGCCTCCCTTGCCGGGTGCGGACAACGAAGCCTAGCTGCAGCAGGTAGGGCTCGACCATGTCCTCGAGAGTATCGCGCTCCTGCCCCATCGTCGCTGCCAGAGCATCGATCCCTGCGGGCCCCCCGCTGTATACCCTTATCAGTGCCGTCAGGAACCCGCGATCCAGCTCGTCGAGCCCCAATTGATCTACTTGCTGAATGTCAAGCGCCGCGCACACTATGTCGGTAGTCAACACACCGTCGCCCCGAACTTGTGCGTAGTCGCGCACGCGTTTTAGCAATCTGTTGGCCACGCGTGGCGTCCCCCGGCTTCGTTTCGACACTTCCTCAAGCGCTCCGGCCTCAGACTCCAGTCGCATTTTGGCAGCCGAGCGCCGGAGAATAGTCGTCAGATCGTCCTCGCCGTAGAAATCCAGATGGTAGCGGTGGCCGAAGCGGTCACGCAACGCACCGCTAAGCAGACCGGCGCGCGTCGTCGCGCCAATAAGCGTGAAGCGGTTCAAGGCAAAGTTGACGACGCGCCCTCTGATCCCGCCCTCGATCGTGAAGTCGATCCTGAAATCCTCCATAGCCGGGTAGAGGAACTCCTCCACGATCGTCGGCAGGCGATGAATCTCATCGATGAACAGGACATCGCCCACTTCGAGATTGGTCAGCATGGCCATCAGATCGGCCTGCCTTGCAAGCGACGGGCCCGAAGTGACGCGAGGGAGCTTGGCGTTCATTTCTCTCGCTACGACGTTGGCCAGCGTCGTCTTGCCCAGGCCCGGCGGGCCGTCCAGCAGGATATGCTCGAGCGGCTCGCCACGCTGTCGGGCCGCTGTCATCGCGATCGTCAGCTTCTGGAGCACCGATCGCTGACCGACCATCTCCTCGAGGGTCTGGGGACGTAGGGCGACGTCGACGGGCTTGTCAGCATCACTCTGCCTGGCTGATAACACACGTTCCCGCGTCATCTTACCCTTCCACTCCCGTTTTCACGCGATACGCTGCACGCACCCACTCGTCCGCCGAAGCGACGTCGGAGTAGAGCTGTCCCGCACGTTCAAGCCAGCGCTGAGCGTCCCCGCGCGTATCACCCCACGCAACGAGGATCTCGATCGCATCGCGCTGGGCCTGCGAGAGCTTAACCGCGCCCCCGTCATCCGCGCCGGGGCTCGTCACAAGCGCTAGATCGTGCATCTTTCCCCGCAGCGACGCAATGATCATCTGTGCCCCGCGCGCGCCGATGCCCGGCAACTGCGCAAGTTCCTCCGCGTCGCCCGACTCTACCCAAGACGCAATGCGCCGAACAGGTTGCACCAGCGCTTTCAACGCCTTGCGCGGGCCGATGCCCTTGACGCCCACAAAGCGCGAGAAGAACAAGCGGTCCTCGGGATGGAGGAAGCCCATCAGGCGTGGCACGAGCTGATTCGAAGCCTGGCTGGCCTCGAGGAACTCAACGGTATGAAGCGTAACCACGCTTCCTCGGTGAGCTGCAAGCTCGCCAATGGTGAACGGGGGTACGAGGAGCTCGCGCCCGACGCCGTCACGCTCGATAACGACCGACTCTTCCGTGACCTCAACGAGTGTCCCGGTCAAGCGCACGATCATGGTAACGCCTCGGCCGGGGCGGGCCGCCGCATGTCAGCCGCACAGCACACCGCTATTGCCAGAGCATCCGCCACATCGAACGGCTCAGGCGCCTCGGTCAACCCAAGCGTCGTTTGGACAGCCCGCTGCATCTGCTGCTTGGTCGCCCGACCGTTACCCGTTAGGAAGCGCTTGATCCGGGTTGCAGCATAGCTGCGCACTTCTACATCGGCGCACGCTGCGGCGAATAAGATCACTCCGCGGGCGTGTCCCATCAGGATCGCGGTTCTCGGGTGCCTGTAATGAGAGTAGAGCTCTTCAACTGCCACCACGTCGGGACGGTACTCAGACAGAACGGAGGCTATATCGCGCTGAATGGCGGCGAGGCGGCGAGGCAACGCCTCTTGTTCATCAGAGCGGCAGACCCCGGCATCCACGATGGTCAGCGCCTCGGCGACACAACGCACGACGGCATAACCCGTAGTTCCCAGCGCGGGATCAATCCCACACACCAGAGTATCCATAGGGCAGGCACCGTCCGCTGTCTCTACGCCCCAACGTCAGCTCCACGCCGGCCACAACGCGCCTATGCGCCCACGCCACCTTACCGGCGCAGGCGGAAGCCTTTGCAACGATCGATGCTAGCCCAACTCCTGTCAACCCCGGTGCATCATCGCGAGCGACTAGCAGCGCACCGCTAAGCAGCGCGACCGGCCGTCGCCTTGCGTCGACTCGCGTGACATGTGATCGCAATGATGAGAGTGGGTGAACACATGGCCATCGGAACAGCACAACAACAATGCCTAACTGATGGCGCCTCCAGCGGGTGTTCCAGGTCGATCGCTGGGGGCACGCGAGTCGGCCGGTGTGGAACACGGATTCACCCTTTGTGTCGGTCGCTGGCGACGCCGGCGAACCGGGTAGTCGTCGTCCCCGGGGGCGTAGCCTGATCAGAGCCCGGAGCGCGAGCGAGCGACGGGTTTGGGCATCTCGGCGTAGTGGACGCAATCTTCAAACCCCGCG
>JBHHXS010000255.1:0-5211 GCA_046757145.1 Phycisphaerae bacterium
CCACCGTCGCCGGCCTTGGCCACCGCGCACCGTCACTCGCCGTTGTACTCAGCGTAGGTCTTCGGCGTCTCCCACACGCGCACGCTCGATAGCCGACACTGTGAGAAGGCGTCTCGCAGCAAGCCCCAGATCACACGGGCGATATTCTCAACACTCGGATTAAGCGACTCAAACTCGACACAATCGCGGTTGAGGTGCCGGTGATCGAACCGGGTTATCACCCGCTCATTTACGGTGCGACGCACAGCCGGAAGCTCTACCGCAGCACCTGGCCGGTCGTCGGTCCGTCCGGCCACCGTGACCTCCACCACGTAGTTGTGCCCGTGCCCGTTGGGGTTACTGCATTTCCCGAATATCCGCCGGTTCTCCTCCTCGCTGAGGTCGCTGCAGTGTAGCCGATGTGCAGCCGAAAACTCGAATGCCTCGGTAACTTGGATCATACTCATATCCTCACGCTCAACCGTGAACCGCACAAAAGGCGAGACTCCCCACTGCAGCTCCCTCAGGTGCGCAACCTTCGGGCAGTGTTCAGCAGCTACCGGAAACGCATGCAATAGCGCGCGGGCTATCACCGGAAAAGCGCTGGATTGCCCGACGCGATCACAAAGGCAGGGCAACACGACGTCACGAAGCAACCGGTCCAGTGTCTCGATGCTGCACAGATACCCGGTCCTCTCGTCGACCCGCCCCTCCACCACCGCCCGCAACACCCAGAACGCTCCGACGGCGTTCGAGTTCGTCGAGCCCGCCCAAGTGTTCAATATGGTTGAGTGCCCCGTCACTACTTCCGGGAAGCATCGCAATTCGCGCATTAATCGCATGACCCGATTGTAGCACCACCTGCGGTACACGACGACTTCAACGTGCTACTCGGTTCATCTGGAGGGACCTGTGGGCCTTTTTACTCCGCCCGAATCCACCGAGGCGCAGCTCACGGCGACGGCGGCGCAGGCGGCAACGGCCGCCGTCTCCGTCCGCAATACGGTAGGACCCAACGTTACTGCGCTCGCCCCTGCGGCAAGGGCACATCGGCGCTCAGCATCGGACCAGCCTCCCTCGGGGCCCACGCATACCAGCACCGAGCAAGCACGCGGCTCATGTGCGAGTGTATCCACAAGACTAGTAGCTGAGGCACCAAGATCAGCTAGACATGCACGGTCGAAGTCGCTCACGCGCCTGAAGACTTCCCGGAAGGCGACCGGGGACGCTATCGCCGGCACCCAGGCACGTTCCGACTGACGGGCAGCTTCAATTGCCCGACGCGTCCATCTGGCAGCGGCACCTGCCCTGGGCTTGACGACGCTGCGGTCGCTCACGATGGGCCATAGAGCAGCGACACCAAGCTCCACACACTTCTCGATCAAATAGCCCTGCCGCGATGCCTTGGGCATTGCCACGGCCAGGGTGAGTTGGCAAGACAGGTCGAACGGGCGCTCGCTAACACCTGTAATAGTAGCCTCGAGGCGGCGTGCGGCACACTCTACGATACCCGTCGCTTCCCGCCCGGCGCCATCGAATAGCTGGATCTCGTCGCCCGGTCTGACGCGTCGCACCGACACGGCATAGTGCGACTCCTCGACAGACAGCACGGCGACACTTTCCCCGATGTCCCGACAGAAGAAACGCGCACCCTGCATGCCTGCCTATTATCAGTGTGCGCTGCATCGCTGGCAAACTCAGGTGTGATCGGCTCCGGGCCGATAAAACAGCCGCAGGATTAGGAGTGTCGGTCGGTACCGGCCTGCAGCGGTGTGCGCGTGTGCGCCCGCCTCACCGGTCGTGATGATCCAGCGCTGATGAGTCGCTGAACGTAAGCCGTCGGCAGAAACGACAGGCAGCTATCCACCATGCCCGACGAACATTCCTATAACCCGTCCGGCAGGGACCCCTCAGGACCGGGGAGAGACGCGGCTGAGGAGGATGAGCTGGACGCGTTACTGGAGGAGGCTGCTGCCTTGGCCGACGACGTCACCGATGAAGTCGGGTCGCTCGAGGCCGGGAGGACCCCTGCGTCAGACGATCTCGCCGCCACGCATGTCGGGGGGCCTCCACCACAGATCGATGCTCAACTGGCTGAGCTGGATCGCCTGCTCGGCGAGATGAACAAGGAGCTCGGAGAAGCTGACTCCCCGGGTCGTGACGGTACTGTGAACGGGCCCCGCGCGAATCCGGGCGATCCCGGCTCGGACGATCCCGGCCCGGACGATGCACCCGCCCCAGGCGGCACAATTGACGACACCGGGCGTGCACTGGCCGAGCTTGGAGAAGCCGATCAACCGTCTTTGCCTTCCAGCGGTACGCGAGATTCCACTCCGTTACCCGGCACCGAGCTCGACGACGACCTTGATGCCCAGTTGGCGGCGTTGGACGGCCTCCTCACCGATGCGGGTGACGAACAGCACGCCGAGCCAACGCCGCGGGTTGTCTCCGTGAACGACGATGCCGTCGACGACTCTGCTCCTGATGAGCCCGCCGACAAGCCTCGCGGAGTGGAGTCGAGTCTTCAGCAACAAGACGCTCCGTCCGACCCGCCGACCACGGATGCGCCGACGGCTGCACCGGACTCGCGTGCAGGGAAGGCGGTTACGCCCGACTTCATGGCTGAATTCATGGCAGGGAATGAGGAGGAGGAGGAGGAGGAGGAGGAAGGGGCGAATGACGCGTCACCGGCATCACCACCCGCTCGCGAGACACACCCGGCAGAGCCGAGACAGGCAGATCGGTCCGATTATAGGACCTCAGCCGGGGACCTCGTCGGCTCGGACACACAATGCGCGGCCCCCCCGGACGCGCAAGAAACGCATGACCCACACACCGCGCTCGCGCACGGTGCCGCTTGGCGTTCACTGCGCAAGGTGCTGAGAGGCGTCGAACCTGTTGCGCTGAAGCTGTTGGACGCAGCGGTGGGTGTATTGGAATCAGCGGACCGTCCGGTTAGACGATTGGGGTACTGGCCCCGCGCCATTGCAGGTTGGCTCGCGATTGCTACGCTGGCACTGTCGCTTATCGTCTACGTAGCCTCTCTGTTGTAACGCAGCAGTTCGAGGCTGGGTACCATTTGGCCGACGAGCACCTAAAATCATACAGTATGCGGTGCGGAGCGACCGTCACATGCGTATGTCGGGCGCGCCTAGCGATGGCCAATTGCGAAGAGGTTCCTCGTACGGTGATTCGATCCAGCCTGGTCTGCGTGAGGGACAGTGCAGCGGTGGGGAGCGTTTTCATCGCCGTTCTGTGCGTGCGCTTCTATCAGGCGATAGTCCGCCCACACCTGGTGGGCAACTGCAAGTTTTATCCTACTTGCAGCGATTATGCGGTCGAGGCGTTCCGACTACATGGCCTGGCGCGCGGCTTGTCTCTGGCTGTCAGGCGAATCTGTCGTTGCCATCCAATAGGTCCGGGAGGCATTGATCCTGTCCCGCCGCCAGTCGAGGCCGCTGCATCGCTGAACCCGCCCACGCCTCAGATGGGAACCCTAAAGATTCGATAAACACTAAAGGTATTGTTGGACGTTCACGCGACTGTCCGACGGCAAGACCCCTTCCCCCTGGCAGGGCCTCGTACCCGATGCCGTCGCCCCGGATTGCCGCCATGACACGAGAGATGGGAAACCGTGGGAGTACGATGCTCTCCAGGCCGAGTGCCGCGGAGCACACGGAGCCGACGGCGCAGCAACCGTGGGCTATACCTGGTCTGGCCCAAGGCGTGCTCGAGTCTCCGGTCTACCCTCAGGCGGCCGCAGCTTGCGCGTAGCGGGGACTGCCCCGTGGATGACGGTCGGGATGCGCAACGGCGCCCACACCGGGCGTACCGCGACATCGGCGCATTGGCAACACGCCGCCTCGGTGGCCGTCGGGCTGCTCGTGGCAACAGGAGACGACAGGCCCGACTCACCACTTCTGCGAGAGTGCGTTCGAACATCGCTCATAAAATGGCAAATGTCTCTGCGCACCGACGGCAGCCCGGCCCGCGGTTGGCGACGCAGTGGGGGACTGCATGGCGTCACCGCCGGGCTCATCTGCCAGCTGCTTACGGAGGCGAGAGTTTTTCAAACGGATCTGCTTCTCGCCGACGTCGAGCGACACCTGCGCTGGCTGCTAGGTCGATCACCTCGTCCGTCGTGGACGGAGGCTGCCACGATCAGCGCTCTGGCGGACGGCGCTCTGCTCGTTCGGGACGCTTTGCTACTCGGCGAAGCGAGACGCCGACTCGAAGCGTTCCTGAGACTGCAGGATGACGAGGGATGGTTCCCGGAGCGGGGCGGAGCTGACATCGGGTGCCTATCGTTAACCGTCGACGCCCTCGCAAGAATCCATCACCAGACACGCTGGGGCGAACTACGTGAACCATTGGAACGCCTGGTCCGCTTCCTGGTGCATTTCGTGCATCCGGACGGGACATTCGGGGGCTGTTACGGCTCCTGCGGAACCGGCTTCTTGAGCCCCTACGGCGTCGAGTTGTTGGCGCCGTCTTCACCTACAGCCGCCACACTGGCCCTTGTCTGCCGAGAACGATATCACCGGCTGACTGCCGAGCACTTCGCGGCGTGGCACGACGATCTCTGCACGCTGCTCGGGCCGCGGGTCGCGCTGGCCGGTACGACCGCGGCACGGCGGCTTCCACAGGCTTCCCCATGCCCCTACGAGCTCAAGACTTACACCGAATTCCCCAACGCAGGCCTGTCAATCCATGTGTCCCCGACGTGTCACGTCGTGGTTGGAGGGAACAACGGCGGGGCAACGCACATTACCTGGTTCTCGGGTGCTCCCAGCGTCGAGGAACCTGGGATAACGGCTGTATACCAGCACGGATCACGTACCAGTGGGCGCTGGAGTCGTTCCACCAACCAGCGCGCCACCCCCACGTCCGCGGTGTGCAGCGGTGTGCTCCGCGGGTCGGAGCGCGAAGGCAGGCGGAGCTGGCATATGTTGCGGAAGTGGGGCTGGAGGAACCGACGGACCTCGGCCGGCCGCAAGAGCTCGACCGCCGCCGCTGAACACGCAGGACGCAACGCCGACGGACTCGCCGGAGCGTCGTTTCTTAGAGAAATCTTCCTAGCCGACGGTACCGTTGTAATAAAAGACACGGTGCGCTGTCGCCCGCCATGCCAGACGATCCTGTGCCGATGCCCACCGACTGTCGATGCGGATCGATACGTGGATACGACCTGCGACGAGCATCGACATCGCCGACCGCCAATCTTTGTGGAGG
>JBHHXS010000256.1:0-5205 GCA_046757145.1 Phycisphaerae bacterium
CAGGAGCTGATCGCAAGATTAGCCAGGTTCCACAGTGGATACTCGTGCTTTGCGGGCGTGGGCGAGAGGACCCGCGAGGGGAACGACCTCTGGCTTGAGATGCAGGCGGCCCAAATCGGCGACACAGGCAAAAGGGTGATCGACCAGACCGTGATGGTATTCGGACAGATGAACGAACCGCCCGGAGCCCGCTTGCGCGTAGCCCTATCGGCACTGACGATGGCTGAGTACTTCCGCGACCAGACGGGAGCGGACACACTTCTGTTCATCGACAACATCTTCCGCTTTTCTCAGGCAGGCTCCGAGGTATCGGCGCTTCTCGGGCGAATGCCTTCCGCCGTGGGGTATCAGCCCACCCTGGGAACCGAGATGGGCGAGTTGCAGGAACGCATCACTTCGACCAGCAAAGGGGCGGTTACCAGCATCCAGGCCATCTACGTGCCCGCCGACGATTACACCGATCCTGCGCCGGCAACGGCGTTCACGCACCTTGACAGCACGGTCAACCTGGAGCGGGCGATCGCCGAGAAGGGCATCTACCCGGCGGTTGACCCCTTGGCCTCCAGCAGCCGCATCGTCGCACCGGAGTACATAGGCGAACGCCATTATAAGGTCGCCCGCCGGGTGCAGCAGATTCTGCAGCGATACAAGGACCTCCAGGATATCATAGCCATCCTCGGCGTCGACGAACTCAGCGAAGAGGATAAGGTAACCGTCGCCCGGGCACGCAAGATTGAGCGGTTCCTCTCTCAACCCTTCTACGTGGCGGAACAGTTCACCGGCTTTGCAGGCAACTACACCAAGCGGGACGAAACCATACGCTCTTTCGAAGAGCTCTGTGGGGGAAAGTGGGATCATTTGCCCGAGCAGGCCTTCATGTACGTCGGGCCGATTGAGGAAGCAGAAGCCAAGGCGAACAAGCTGGCACAAGGATGAGACTTCGTGCACACAGAACCCCGACGGCAGAAGCCCGACCGTCGGCGGCAGCGGTGTGGAGAATCAGCGAGCGTTGATGTGGTAATGGGGGCTTGATATGGCTAGAACCGACACCTTCATATGCTCAGTCATTACCCCCGAACGCGCGGTACTTGAATGTGACGCAAGGTTTGTAGCCTTCCCCGCGCATGATGGGGAGATGGGCGTCCTGGTGAATCGTGCCCCGCTCATATGCAGGCTGGGTATTGGACAACTCCGGGTGGAGTCAGCCACTGAACAGCACAGACTCTATATCGACGGTGGATTCGCGGAAGTAGCAAACAACCGCTTGACAATCCTCACGCAGCAGGCCAAGGCAGCCTCCGAGATCGACCGATCCGCAGCCGAACAAGCCCTCGCCCACGCACGCGCGACAAAGGCACACGATGAGCGTGCATCAATAGAGCGTGCAAGGGCCATCCAGCGCGCGAAAGCGCAGCTCAAGCTCAGCACGGCCCATAGCGCACGCGTTGGGTAACCCGCTGTACTTTACGCGTGGTGCTCGTCTAGCCGCGCCAGCCGGGCAGACCCGCCCGACGGCGTCCGTTTCAGAGTAGTAGGTAGATTCCTGAACCGAGCCCGGAGCGCCAGCGACCGGTTCACTTCGTTGCAGTCAGAACCCCGCGCTGGCGCTTGGGCTCGGATCTACGATCCCAGACCCCTTTCACACGCATAGTGCTCCTGGGTTTCCGTGCACCCGTCAACTTGAAACGCGCCCCGCCCTACGCCCGTAGGATGCACAACAATCTGCCGGAACCGCGTGGACGTATGTCGTGGCTGGGGTGCATGTGGCAGGGCATGGGCGCCGGATCATCACTCCGGGCCTCGGCGTGACACGTGTACCAGATGAACCTGCTGGACTATGCATCTGGACGTTGTGCGGCCCCGTCGATTCCGTCATGCGCCCGGGCAAGCCATCAAGCGGAAGACAAGGCACCGGCCGCTTCCTGGCATGCACCGGCTGGGAAAGCCGTCGGCGGATGATTCGACCTCGCGCGACACACCCGCAACGGAGTGAAGCTGCACCCAGTTTCGCGCCGACCGTCAAACACGGATGCTCCCGTGCAGCCCGCGCATCGTCGTACTGAGATGCCCCACAGCCTCGTCAACGCGCGCGGAACGCCCGATCAAAGCGCTCAAAGAAGTCGGGGAAGGTCTTCGCACAGCACTGGGGATCGTTGATCACTATACCCGGAGCCCGAAGCCCCGCGAGGGCGAAGCTCATAGCCATCCGGTGATCGTTGTGGGTGTCGATCGCAGCCGGGACGACCCGCTTGGGCGGAGTGATCGACAGGCCGTCACTTCGCTCTTCAACCGTGGCGCCGAGCTTCCCAAGCTCACTGGCGAGGGCTGCGAGACGATCCGTTTCCTTGATGCGCAGATTCGCGACATTGCGTATGACCGTCGTTCCCTCAGCAAACAGCGCTATGACGGCCAAGGTCTGCACCGTATCCGGCATGTCGTTGAGATCGACGTCCACGCCGCGCAACGCTTCTCCCGCACCAGGGCCCGTAACGGTGAGGCGTGTGTCGCCTGTTTCTATTCGACAGCCCATGCGCTCGAGCACGCGCATAAACCCCGTATCACCCTGGATGCTGCCGCTCCCCAGGCCGTCAACGGTGACGCGTCCGCCTACGACTGCCGGCGCAGCCAGGAAATACGTCGCGTTCGAGGCATCGGGTTCGATGGCGACGGTGGCCGACTCGTAGCGCTGCAGGTCCGCGACGATGAACTTAGCCTCTGCCTCGTCGTACTGTTCGAGCACGCATACCCCGAACAGACTCATCACCGCGACCGTCATCTTCAAGTAGCTCTTGCTGGGTACCTCCCCCGCTACGCTGATGAATAAATCGCCGCCGGCGTACGGTCCCGCCATCAGCAGAGCACTGACCATCTGGCTTGAAGATGGGGCGTTGAACTCAACACGACCTCCCGACAGGCCGCACGCATGAATGACAACGGGCGGATACCCTTCGCAGCCAAGGTACTCCGCCCCCGCGCCGAGCGTTCTCAGCGCGTCGATCAGTCCACCTAGGGGACGCTGACGCATCCGCTCGACACCGTCGAGCTTGAACCTCCCCCTGCCCAACGCACAAAGGGCGCCACAGAAACGCATCGTTGTCCCCGAGTTCCCGCAGAAGACTTCCGCCTCACTCGCCGGCAGGTGCCCCCGACACCCGGTGACCTCCACCGTATTGTCTCGCTCGTCGACGGTGAGCGCGATCCCCAGTGTACGCAGGGCGTTGATCATCACCTGCGTATCCTCAGCCAACAACGCGTTGGTAAGCAGGCTGGTGCCATCGGCCAGGCAGGAGGTTACCAGCACCCGGTTGGTCATGCTCTTAGATCCTGGCAGAGTGACCGTAGCGTCCACCGGCGCCGAGACGGGTTGACATTCGTACTTGAGCATATCGTAACGATAACCTCGCGCACACCAGGGGGGAAGCAGAGTACCAACAAGGCGTATTTGTAGGCGTACTCCCCTGTACGCAGATCCGACAGAACTGCGCCTCCAAACGGACCTTCATTCTGACATCCTGAGGAGTTGGCCGCAGCCTGTGCGACCACGCGAGGGCACGGAGCGCTCACTGCACGCAGCTCGGATCCGCAGACCCAACAACCACCCGCGGGGGCAGATTATCTAAGGGGCGGACCGCTCCCGTTGACGCCTCACGTAAGGGGGAGAGCAGCCTGTCGCTCGGACGCCGGGCTACCACTGCCGTAAACTCTCCGACTCCGCGGCCGCACTTCCCGCTCCCCGCACGGGGCATCGGGAGGGTCGCGCGATAGCGTGCACTCCGTCTATAGGGTAAACTACGAGGGATGAATGCCCGGACAAACACAACCATGGCTGAGGCGGGTCGGCGCGGCGACGACATTCGCTCCGACTGCTGGGTGCGGATCACATTGGTAGACACCGGTGCCGTCGAAGTATCAGTGAAGACCAAGGTGGAGTCGATGTACGGCGACTCGATTCGCCGACTCGTGGCTGACGAGCTCGCCTCGTTGGGGATCCAAAGCGCGCGGGTGGAGATTGAGGACACCGGTGCGTTGCCCTTCGTGATCATGGCCCGCGTGGAGACGGCCGCCCGCCGTCTCGGTTTGGACGTTGGCGAAGGGTACCTTCCCGAGGCCGCCCCCGGCATGCAGCAAAGCTCGGCAAGGGGTCGGCTTCGCCGCTCACGCCTCTATCTGCCCGGGAACGAGCCCAAGTTCATGCTTAATGCGGCGTTACACGCACCGGACGGGATCATACTCGATCTCGAGGACAGCGTCGCCCCGTCGGAGAAGGACGCTGCGCGCGTGCTCGCAAGGAACGCCTTGCGCGTGCTGGATCTGCACCGTGTGGAGCGTATGGTGCGCATCAACCAAGGTCACCTGGGTTTGACCGACCTCGATTTCGTTGTCGCGCAGTCCGTGCACGTCGTGCTGATTCCCAAGGTGGAGAGCGCCGATCAGGTGCGTCGCGTCGACGCGCGGGTGAAGGAGATTCTCGCCCGGCAGGGCATGGAACACACCGTCTTCCTTATGCCCATCGTGGAGAGCGCGCTCGGTGCCATGCGGGCGTACGAAATCGCGACGGCCTCAGAATCCGTCGTCGCCTTAACAATCGGCCTCGAGGACTACACCGCCGATATCGGCGCTGCGCGCACAGTCGAAGGCAAGGAAAGTCTCTGGGCGCGGTCACAGGTTCTCAATGCCGCACGCGCAGCTGGAGTGCAGCCGATAGACTCGGTCTTCGCGGACGTTGCCGACATGGATTCCCTGCGCGCCAGCGTGCTGGAAGCCAAGGCGCTGGGCTTCGAAGGGAAAGGATGCATCCATCCAAGGCAGATCGCTGTGATCCACGAGGCGTTCACTCCGAACGAACAAGAGTTGGCCAAGGCTCGCCGAATCGTTGAGGCTTTCCATGAGGCGCAGGCGCGGGGCCTGACCGTTGTTTCGCTCGGAACCAAAATGATCGACCCCCCGGTCGTCAAACGTGCGGAGCGCCTGGTGCGCCTTGCGGAGGCGATAAGGGAGACCTGAGCCGGCAGTGCCTGCGCGGAGGACTGCGACGAGGCGGAACGACCCGTCCACCCTGCGGGCCGAGCGGCATCTTGTTGTCCAGCGTGCACATACGGGACGGTCTGGAACAGCACATCGAGGCCGTGGGCCGGTACAATCTCAACGACCAGACGCAGCTCCGCCTGTGTGCAGACTAGACTGCCCCGGAGCGTTGCCGGGGAG
>JBHHXS010000257.1:0-5137 GCA_046757145.1 Phycisphaerae bacterium
TGCCATGACTCGCGTGGTGAGTATGAACAGCCCGGTTAAGTACCGAGGCTATTCATTCTACCAGTCAAGCTACCGTCAGGAGCCCGGACGCGTCGTGAGTTACCTGAGCATAGCGCGCGACCCGGGGCTACCCATCGTCTTCACCGGTTATATCGGTGCCCTGATGGGAATGACGATTGTTCTTGGGACGCGGATGGCCGAGCGCCGCCGGGCGGTCCAGGCGGAACCAGTAGCAATCGGGCTGGGGCAAGCGGATAACCCGCGGGCATCAGGCTCAGCTGCAACGCGTCAGCCTGAGACTGAGTCGCGGGCTCTCGCCGGAGCCGGACACAAGAGCCGCACGTTGACCCGTTTCTCAAGATCGTCTCGTTAGGGCGACGCCGCGAGGGAGACTACGAATGTCACATCCGGGAATGGTGCTAGCCGCACTAGGGTTCATCGCCTTGCAGGGATCCGAAGGCGTCTCCCAGACCCCCTCATCGCACCCGGACCAAGGTGCTAGCAAAGCCGTGCGACACGCCGCTCCCGACGCTACGGCCGAGCTGCCCACCTCGTTGGAACTGACGGCAGTGCGACGCATCGTCGTTCAGCACGACGGGCGGTGGATGCCATTGGATACTCTCGCACGTGATATCGTGCACAACGTCACCGGAGACGCGCTATTTCAGAATCGAGATCCGGTGTTGTGGCTATTGGCCTGGACGTTCTCCCCCGAGCACTGGCAGAACGAGCCTCTAATACCGATCAGAAACGCAGAGCTGCGGCGAGAGCTTGAACTATCGCCGATCCGGACGGTGTTTTCGTACCAAGAGCTGCTCCGCCATCAACATCTGCGCTCTTTGATTTCAGCTCTGGCAAGTGTTGATGAAGGTCGCAAACTCGACCCCCTTGAGGCCAAGGTAAGTGACATCAGCGGAATGCTGACGACTTTGCAACGCGTGTTCAACGGTCGCGTGATCAGATGCGTTCCACATCCCACCGACGCTGCCGGCACCTGGGCTTCGACAGCGGAGCTGAGCGAGGGCGAATCGGACGGCACCCGGAGCGTCGCGGATTCGTGGGCATCACTGCGTACAGCGTTCCTTGCCGACGATGCATCCGCCTTCGCCGGCGCATCAACCGATCTGTATCAGGCACTTGGCAAACTGCCCGCTGGCTATCGACCGACCCGTGAGCTAATCGCCACGGAGCTCCGCTACAATGCCTTGCGCCCCTTCCGCGCCGCCTGGATGGTCATGGCGGTGGGTGCGGTATTGGCGGCGTTGGCGCTGTTCATCCGCCGCGGATGGTGCGATATCCTCGCGTTGCTCGGATTGGTTGGAGGGTTTGCGACGCTGTCGTATGGGCTGTGGATGCGTTGGACGATCGCCGGACGCGTGCCGGCTTCGAACATGTTCGAGTCGCTGCTGTTTTTGAGTTGGGGAATGGGGGCGTTCGCAATCGTCGCGATGATCATACTGCGCCAACGTGTGGTCCCGCTCACCGCTTCAGCGATGGCAGCAGCGGCCCTTGTTCTGGCGGATTGTCTGCCGGTGGATTACTTCATCAGGCCGATTCCGCCTGTGCTGAACAATACGATCTGGATGTCCATCCACGTACCCGTAATCATGGTGTCCTACTCAGTGCTAGCACTCGGCGTGTTGTTCGCCCACATCCAGCTATTGACGCTGGCATTAGTTCCCAGACGTGAGGCCGGCAGAACGGGGATGCCGGCTGTAGGGCCCACTCCGTCGTGGCGCCGCGCCGCGGAGCTGATTGACTCGCTGCATTACTGGTATATTCACGTAGGGTCGATTCTCCTTCTCGCGGGCATTATCACGGGGAGTATGTGGGCCGCATCATCGTGGGGGCGCTATTGGGGGTGGGATCCCAAAGAAGTGTGGTCGCTGGTTGCCTTCCTGGGATACCTGACAATACTACATGTGCGCATCGACCGTGAGAGCGTGCCTCTGGCGGCGTACGTGATTGGCGGGCTGCTTTCGGTAGGACTCTTTATCTTTGTCGTGCCGAAGCTTGCCCCGCTTGGCCCCGGAAGTGTGCTGGCGCTTGCCGGAGCCGGCGTCGGCATGGCTGTCATGGTCCTGGCGCGCGGGCCCTTCGCTACGGCTGTCAAGAGTATCATCTGCTTCTGGTTGATCATCATGACCTACGTGGGCGTCAACTACGTTCTGGGAACCGGCCTCCACAGTTACGGGTTCGGCACCGGTGCAATGGCCCGCTACATGTTACTTATCGGAGGGAGTGATCTCGGGCTTGTCGCAGTGTTGACCGTCGTTTATCTGATGCGTGAAGGCCTGTGGCGCCGAACCTATTCGCGAGCCGCGTCCGTGGGGGCAAGCGGGTGAATGCCCGCGCGCTGCGACTAACACGGCCGGCCGTTAGCCCCTGCCGGGACGCGGGGTCAGGTCGTCGATCAGTCGCTCCAGGGCTCGCAAGCCAGCGGGATCGGCAGCGAGCGATCCGTCGTCCACCTTTGGGATGAGCCTGGCGGCCTCCTCGGAGACCGACATGAAGCCGAGTGTGCCCGCCGTTCCGGCGAGCTGATGCAACAAGCTATGAGCACGCGGTGCGTCATTTGCCTGCAGAGCATCGCGCAGTGCCGTCAGTCGCGGGCTCAGGGATTCCGCAAACGTCGCAATGACCGATTGCATACGAGCGCCGCTTCTGGCCCTAGAGGCGAGGCGTGTACCGACGCCGGCGGCGACGGCCTCCTTGGGCGCGAGGTAATCGGCCGCCCTTTGGACGATACCCTCCAACGAGATTGGCTTTGGCCAAAGATCGTTAAAACCTCCGTCCAGAAGCCGCTTGCGGTCGCCCGGCGCGGTAGAGGCAGTCAGGGCGACGATCGGTGTACCGCAGCCGCGACGTCGCAGCTCGGCCGTCGCCTCGGCACCTTGTATCTTGGGCATGAGCACGTCCATCAGAATGAGGTCGAACGAGCCTTGCAGGGCGGCATTGATCGCAGCCTCACCGTCACCTACGGTCGTCACCTCAGCTCCGGCTTCGATCAAGGCATCCGCGATCAGCTCCCGTAGGTCGGTGACATCTTCAGCAAGGAGCACACGGCCGCGAACACTCGTACCGGACTCCTCGCCATGCCGCTCTCGACTCACGCGTCGGTCGGCGGAATCCGGTTCGCTGTTCGGCAGTTCAACCGGCTGTGGTTGGCGTCGGGTGGCTGCGTCATCGGCTTCGATCCACCCAACACCGTCCGTAGGTCCGATGGCAACGCGCAGTGTAAAGACACTGCCTTCACCCTCGACGCTGGTGACATCGAGACTACCGCCGAGCTTATCCGCTATCCACTTTGCCAGGGGCAATCCAAGCCCCATACCCATCGATGCCGCCGACGTCCCGCGGTCAAGCTGAGTGAAGACATCGAAGATGCGCTGCACGTCCGATGATGGAATGCCTTGCCCCGTGTCCTCGACTGTAATGAGCAGCTTCGGGTCCGGCGCGTCGGGGTCTACGCGTATTCTCAGGAAGACATGACCGGCTTTGGTGGACTTCAGTGCGTTATCGATCAGGTTTATCACGGCCTGACTGAGCCGGGTGGCGTCCGTCTCGATCCTTGCGGGCACGGGCGTCTCGTAGACGATGCGGAAGTCAACGTCGCGTCCACGGTGCAGCGGTGCCACGACAGCCTCAACATCCGCCATGATGTCAATCAAAGAACAGACTGATAGGCGCACCTCAAGCTTACCCTGCTCCGCTCGTGACAGGTCGAGAAGATCCTCGACCAGCGACAGAAGATGGCGCCCGCTCCTGAGAATCACATCCAGACGTGCGGGGTCGGGCCTCTCTGAAGCTCTGCGTGCCATCAGCTCTGCGGCACCCAGCATCGACATGATCGGGGTGCGGATCTCGTGCCCCATATTTGCCAGGAAGGTGCTCTTCGCCTTGCTGGCGGCCTCTGCGGCTTCTTTGGCATCCTCCAAGGCTCGCCTGGCGCGCTCGCGTTCGGTGACGTCACGCGCGACACCGATGATCCCCGCCACTTTGCCTTCGTCGAAGTACGCCCGCTCATTAACCTCCAGCATGATGCGCGTGCCGTTCTTATGCATGATTTCGACAAGGTATGGCGGACTCTCCTTGCCGGTGCGAAGTGTCTCTTCGGTGTAGGAGATGACATCTTGGTTGACCGGGTGGTCCGTCAGGTATGCGCTGTAGTGCTTGCACCACTCTTCGACGGTTCTTCCCGTTACCTGTTCTACAGCAGGCGACAAGTAGTTGAATACGCCGCGAGTGTCGTGCCTGTACACGAAGTCGCGTGTGTGTCGCAGCAGCGTCTGTTGCTCCTCCGCGAGCGCCGCAAGCTGTTTGGTCGAAGCGCGCAGCGCCTCTTCCGCCTGTTTCCGCTCCGTGATATCGGTCCAGATACACTGCAGCATGCGCTGCCCTCTCAGGGTAACAACCCTGCAATTGGCGAGCACGTCACGGGTTGTGCCGTCCTTAACTCGCGTCTTTGTCTCAAATGCGTCGCTCCCAGTTTCCAAGACCTTCCGGATGTGCTCGGCAAGTTGTTCGGCTGGATCGACGAGCAGCAGATCGCGGATCGTGAGCCGCCCGAATTCCTCACGATCATAACCGAGGCTTTCGTGGGCCCTGGTGTTGAAGTCAACGAATGCCCAGGTGTTCGGATCGACCTGCACGATCGAGTCGGGAGCCTGCTCGAACAACGCCCGGTAACGCTCCTCCGATTCACGGAGAGTGGCCTCGACCTGAGTACGCTCGGCGATCTCCTCCTGAAGACGGCGGTTGATTGCGGTCAGGTCTGCGGTCCGCTCCTGCACACGCTCTTCGAGCTCGTCATGTGCGGCACTTAATGCTTCCTCCGCCTGTTTGCGTTCAGTGATGTCGTAAGCCATCCCCATGACTGCGGATTGTCCCTCAAACTCCACGAGGGCAGCGCTGAAGTCGACCCAGCGCACCGCGCCGTCCTTTCGCCTGATTTTGACTTCGTATCTGGCTGGTACCTGCTCACCCCGTTGGCGGGCCAAGGCTCGCTCGTGGACCAGCTCGCTATGGTCAGGATGGACCACATCCCAGAAGCCCATGGACTGCAGCTCATGCGAACTGTACCCGGTGACCGCTTGTGCGGCGGGGTTGACGTACCTGATCTTCTCATCCCTGTAGA
>JBHHXS010000258.1:0-5129 GCA_046757145.1 Phycisphaerae bacterium
GCCCGGCATTTCATGGGCGATGCGTTTGGTGCGGGGGAAGACGGCAGCGTGTTCGAGGGCTCGATGCTGTGGTTCGTTTTAGCTTGCTTCCTTGTCAACTTCGTCATCATATACCGAGGAGTCACCAGGGGCATCGAGACGTTCTGCAAAGTCGCCATGCCGCTCTTGATCCTGTGCGCTCTGATCATCCTGGTTCGCGTACTCACTCTCAAGGCAGTCGTGGACGGCCGCGACATAGGCAGCGGCTTGGGGTTCATGTGGAACCCCGACTGGGACAAATTGAGGAATCCGGAGGTGTGGCTGCGAGCTGCGGGGCAGATCTTCTTCAGCCTGAGCGTCGGATTTGGGCTCATCCTGTGTTACTCCAGCTACCTTCGCGGTGATGATGACGTGGTTCTGTCATCGTTGAGCGCCTCCAGCACCAACGAGTTCTGTGAGGTTGTACTGGGCGGGCTCATCGTTGTCCCCGCAGCCTTCCTGTTTCTCGGACCGGCTAACGCCACCGGTGGGACCTTCACGCTGGGGTTCGTCACCATGCCCGCCATCATGCATTTCATGCCTTTGGGGTCGTTCTTCGGCGGGATGTGGTTCGGGCTGTTGTTCCTGGCGGCGGTGACAAGCTCCATCAGCATGCTGCAACCGGCGATCGCGTTCTTGGAGGACGGCTTCGGCATGAAGAGACGGGCGAGCGTCGTCGTGCTGGGATTGTTCACGGCTGCGGGCGCCACCCTGATCATGTACTTCAGCTACAACCTTACCGCACTTGATTTCACGGACTTCTGGTGCGAATTCATGATGATCCTGGCGGCGCTCGGCCAGGTGCTCGTCTTTGGGTGGGTCATCGGAGCTGAGCGAGGGATCAAGGAGGCCAATCGGGGCGCCGACCTGGCGATACCAGCGTTCATGGCCTGGATCATGCGCTACGTCACTCCGCTTTTCCTGGCGACGGTGCTTGGGATGTGGTGTTATTTCAACGGTCCGCAGCGCATGCGACAGATGAGCCCATCGCTGCAGGGCGCAATCGCCGCACGCGCGGTCTACGCGCGGGCCATCGCAGAGAAAAACCCACAGTTAGAGCGTGAACAACTGGATGCGAAGATAACCGAGTTGCTCGGGGTTCAGACGGGCGTGCCACAGTCGCTGGATTCACTGCCCGGATGGCTTCGCGCGCACGACCAGGCCGTCAGCGACGCACGAATGGCGGCCGAAAGAACCGCAAACGTCGCGCGATTCGTCTTTGTGGCGGTTCTTGTGGTCTTCATCCTGGTTTTCGTGCTAAGTGATATAGCCTGCCGAGGACGCATCAAAAGGATAATCGAACAAGCGGAAGCCAACGGTGTGCGCTTGGAGACCGAAGAATGAAGCTCATCGCGTTGTTGGCCCAACGGGACGACCTCAGTGCCGGCGGCTGGGCGCTCATGGTTTGCTGTATCCTCCTCGTTTGCAGCTTGTGCGTGTTTTGCTTCTACCGCCTCGTGCGTGAGCCGCGCCCCTCCGAACACCATCATGCGCCGCTCGACATCGACACGCACGACCTCGACTCGTAGGGTACCCGACGGGACGCATCTTCAGCCCACGTGATGTGGCGCGAACGGGGCGGCAATCCGCGGGCGGGCGAAGCTCCGCTCACCCGGCGCCACGGATCGCGCTAAGCCTCCCCCCCCTCCCTGGGTCGCAAGGCAATGCTAGGGTTGGGGCGGGCCGTCCTCGAGTAACCTCCGCAGCTGTGCGTTCTCGCGCCGCGTTGCCTCGAGATCGAACAACATGTACTTGATGCTTAAGCGTACGAAGTCGATGCTCTCCTGAAGACTGTTGACCGTCTCCTTGAGCTGCTTGTGACGCTCACGTGTCTGCGCTGCGAGCAATTCCAGCTTGTCCCGCTCGCTCGCGGGCAGAGTCCCGATCTCCGCGATCAGCTCAGCCAGCTTACGCTGAAAAGTCTCTTCGTTCATCCGGTTCTTTCCCCTCCCTCTCCAGTTCGTGATGTTAGCTCGACGACTCCGTGCGCCGCTGCGCATCGTGTCATCGACGGGGCGCCGGCGGCCTCCCGCCCCAGTCTGAGGGCATTACCCATACCCATGCACCTGCACCACCGATCTGCCGGCATCACGCCGATAATGCAGACGCTTTTCCCCATTGTAGGCCGTCGTGGGCTGGAGGCGCAGTTCACCTGGCGCGATTGCCGATCCTGCGTGCGTGTGGTCAAACGACAACACCTGTGTCCACTTTGGGCTACATCGGGCCGCAGAGGGTGGCGTGCCGACGCGTACGCCACGGTGGGGCGTTTTGCTGGTTCCGATCGCGCTGTGGGGACATGACCTTGCCGGCATCTCATGCCGGCAGGAAGCAAGGTAGTTGACGCACTATCGGGCCCGTGCGCAATGCTGTCGGTGCTGAAGAACCAAAACTCCCGCGACCGTCAACAGCGCGAGCATCGCACCTATCATGTACCCTGAGACAGCCGGCACCGCTGCGGCGCATTCGTCCGGCGAACTGGGAACCACGATCTGCCACACGCGCTCATCGGTCATCCAAAGTCCGCGTGCGACCTCATCGCGGACCTCGCTGGTATTGTCCGTGACGGTTACACCTACCTCGTGAACTCCCGGGGTCAACGAGGCCGTGTCGGCGCTGAAAGTTGTACCGGTAGCGCCCGGAATGGCGGCGCCATCGACGGTCCACTGCACATCCAGCGCATGAGAAACAGGTTGCATCGGCACGACCTGGAACACCGAGCAGCCCGGGAGAGGATCCGCCGAGTCAGGCGTCACCGAGTCAATGGGGGAGACGGTCTGATAGATAGTGAGAATGAACTGTTCAACGTTGATCTCTTCAAAAGGGCGGGAAAGCGAGCGCATCTTGGAATTGGTGGTCGGGCGGAACAACCCATACTGGTTGTACATCGCACCCTCGAAGGTGCTGACGTTGGGAAGATCCATCCACAGATACCATTTCGTCTGAAGTGCGGTCTGCGCCGGTTCATCGTAGATGCCAACGTTTGGTTCGCTCGGCTCGGGACCGGTGTAGGTCGCGCCGTCGCCGTAGTCATACTCGTCCGCCAGCCCTACGAAGGAGTGTCCGAACTCATGAAGGGCTAGCTCGACCGCGGCAGAGCTGTTCCCGGCCAACGTGCACAAGTCGACGAAGCCCCCTCCGCCGTAACGCGTCGAATTGGCCAGCGCCAGTATCTGATCAGTGTCGGGGGCGTTGGCAGCGGCAGCAACAGCCTTGCCCTGGTTGATGCACAGCAGACGAGGAATGCCCGCACAGTAATACGTCATATCCAGAGCGGTGTCACGGTAGATGCCGTTGTCGGGCTCATCCACTCCCGACTCGTTGGATACTACGTCTACCCTATGTACATTGAAGTAGCTGACGTAAGCAGCCAAGGGGTGCTCAACGAGGAACAGGGAGAGAACGGCATCCACGTGGTCCGCGTACTGGCCGATCTCGCTCGCCGTATACCCATCGCCGAGCATGACGAGGTCGATGCGATTGCCCGGTTCTCCATTATCCACGAGCGTTGTCACCGGCCAGACGACCGCTACGCCGTAAGAGTCGAACCCGAATGCGGCCCGCTGACCCGGGTCGGAGAGGTCGACCATGATCCTGCCGCCGGTCAGCTTCCCGTCCTCTAGATAATCGAAGTATACGGGAGTGGTCTCCGCGCGGGCCGAGACACATATCGCTAAGACGATCAACGTGCGACGCGTCATTCTCAACACCTCGTCGCTGACATGAGAACAGCGGTCCCCTCCTGCACACAAGCCGCGTCATTTCGCAGCGTGCCACGGCGCCCCGACTACCCACATGGGGACCTGCGCAGGGATAGTGGCTCACGACGCAGCGAATCAGCATAGCAGAACAAGGGCAGAACTGCAAGAGTGCATCGAGTACACCGGCGGCGCGGCGCTACGCCCGCTCACGCGCGTTGAAAAGGAGCCGAATCGGCACGTTGCGTCCGAGGCCCAAACCGCTGACAATAGCGAGCGCGGGGGCATTTGGGGCAGCGGCCCCGAACCGACGCATGACCTTCGCCGACGGTGCAGACCAATCGGGGCGTGGGTCGCCGGCCCGTGCCGCGCGGCCACGAGCCTCGGTTTATCGAATAGGAGAATAGCCATGAGACTACCTACGTTGTTATGCGCTTTTGCTTGCGGGGCAGGGACCATGCTGTTCACGACCGGGGTCGCATCGATGGCCGACTCCGGAGCAAGTGACGCCGAACTCCGCGAGGCGGTTAAACAAGCGGCCAGGCCCGGTAAGTTTCACAAGAAGATCAAGCACATCAGAGGCCAATACGTACATGAGATCAAGTGGTGGAGCGCGCCCAACGCTACACCCAAGGAGTCGGACGGCCGGGGCGACACCGAGTGGGCACTTGGGGGACGTTTCATGGTACAGAACATCGAGGCCAAATGGCTGGACACCTCGTTCGAGGCCATGCTCATCCTCGGCTATGACAACACCAGGCAGGAATACACCTCTGTCTGGATGGACTCCCTGGGAACCGACATGCTTATCAGCAAGGGAAAGATCGGTGAATCAGGCGAGACGATCACCTCGCTTGGTGAGTACATCGACGTGACGACGGGTGAAACCGTCAAAGTCAGATCGGTTTTTCTGCTTCCTGCCAGGAACAGGGATATGAAGCTCGAGATGTTCCGGCCGGATGCCAACGGCCAAGAGTACAAATTCATGGAAGTCGTCACAAAGCGCCGAGTGCTCCGGGGGGCGTAGTCGGGTTATGACGAGCCAGCTCGTCCAGATCGTGGAGTCCGCTCGGGGGCGACGTGTGTTGCTGATCGGGGATCTGATTCTCGACCGGTACATGTACGGCGATGCTGAACGCATCAGCCCCGAAGCGCCGGTCCCCGTGCTGCGCACATTGCAGAAAGTCGAAGCGGTTGGGGGAAGCGCCAACGTAGCCGCATGCCTTGCCGCCCTGCAGTGCACAACCATCTGCCTTGGCTGCGTGGGGAGTGACGCCCACGGCAGGAGACTTCGCGAGCTCCTCCTGCAGCTCGGTGTCGACACTTCAGGAGTCCTCACCCTCCCCGACCGGCAGACCACCACCAAGACTCGGCTTGTGGGACTCGCGCAGCACCGCCATCGACAACCGTTGCTCC
>JBHHXS010000259.1:0-5114 GCA_046757145.1 Phycisphaerae bacterium
CTTCGGGCGAAAAGGGCTGATGGGCATCCAGCCGCCTACATCGCTTCTTAACGCAGTGCTCTGTCTGCTGGCCGGTGCCGCACAAGCGGCGCCGCTGGTCGGAGCGGGGGACAGGGTAGTGCCCGAAGGCCGGAACGGTCACGCCGTTCGACCGGCCCAGGTGCTGGTTGTTGCGACCTTGAATCTGGCGCACGGGCGTGGACTGGCGGTCGATCAGTTCAGTCTGTCGCGTGATCAGTATGAGGCCAACGTCAATGCGGCAGCGGCGCTGGTGAAGCGCGAGGCCCCCGATGTACTCGCGTTGCAGGAGGCCGACGGGCCATCCGCCTGGAGTGGTTACTTCGATCATGTAGCACGGTTGGCCCGGATCGCGTCGTTCCCACATGTGTATCATGCGCTGCACATGGACGCAGCCTTGTTCGGCGTTCACATACGGACCGGTGCGGCACTGCTTGCTACACGGCCCTTGCTTAGGCCGGCATCCCATCCGTTCCTCGTGCAGAGACAAATGAAGGGTTTCGTAACCGCAGAGTGCGAGTTTGACCGGCGTCGTGTGCTCCTGGCGTCGATACACCTCACGTCAACGTCGAGGAGCGTCCGACACCAGCAGGTGGAGCAGATCGTTAACACGCTGCAAGCTGAACGGAAGCCGGCGATCCTGATGGGCGATTTCAACAGCACGTGGCACGACGAAGAGGATGCGGTGCGGCGGATCGCTGCCCGCCTGAAGCTCCAAGCATTCGACCCCGACTCACGTCAGCTTGCTACGTTTCGCGCGGACGCACCCAGCAGCAGAATCGATTGGATACTCGTCTCGCCCAAACTCGAATTCCTCGATTACCAGGTCTGGCTCGACCAGGTCTCGGACCACCTTTGTGTGGTGGCTACGCTTCGATGGCGACGCTGAGCTCGGTTGAGGTTCCTGCGGGCGCGCGGCCGAGCGGTCGTCTCCTCCTCACCGGATCGCGCATGGGTCGCTCTACCAGACTCCCGCGCGAACGGCGACACCCGCCGAGAGATTCGCAAGATCAGCGGCGAGAGTCTCGATTACGAGCTGCACGTTCCCGTTGAGATCCAGTTGATGTTCTGCCTGAGCAATACGGTTGACGGCATCGACGGCGTGCTCGGCTTCTGTGCGCTGTGCCGCCGTTCGGATATGCATTTCCCAGGCTGCGTTGATTATTGCCGGGGCGCGGGCACTAACCGCGATCGGGGCCGCAGGAGCAGCGTTTTCGACGCTTGGGCGTTCCGCGCTGCGGGTGGGAGCGGCCGACCGTAGGATGTCGGCGTAGTAAGCCGCGGCCAACTGTAGGATGGTTCTAAACCCGCGTCGAACAGCCTCCGTCTCGCTGATCTCCGGGTCGCGCTTTCGGTAACCGGAGCCCAGGGTCTTTGATGCGTCGGTCCACGCCGAAAGCACGCTGTCGATCGTCCTACCGTTCAGCTCCGTCAGTTTCCCCACGAGGGTATGATTGACTTGATAAAGGCGGTCACCCACATGCTCCAACGTCGCCCCCAGGCTGCCCTGGCTGCACGAAGCATACCAACTGATCTGCTCAGCGGACATGTCCGGAAACAACGACCCGAGTTTGTCGCGGACGAACGCCGTCGGAAGTGGATCGAAGCGGACCACCTGACACCGCGAAAGCGTCGTTGGGAGCAGTCGATCGCGCGTAGCCGCCAGAAGCACTACGTGTGTTCCCGCCGGAGGTTCCTCCAGCGTTTTCAGCAGGGCGTTCTGGGCTGCGGAGGTCGCGCGGTCCGCCTCGCGGATTATGAACACCTTCGCCCGACCGCGTACAGCCGTCAGGCCGGCTCGATCGATGACGAAATGGCGGAGAACGTCGACTCCAAGCTCAAGTGCTTTGCGCCTGCGGATGGCTGGGTCGGGGTGTTCGCGGTTCAGTTGGCGATACACCAGATGCAGGTCGGGGTGCGATCTGGCTGCCACGGCCCGGCAATCGGTGCAGTCTCCGCATCCGTCCAGGAGCCGGTCAACGCCCACCGTCTGCGCGTCAGCTCCCTCGAGGCTGCGCTCGAGTGGGCGGGCGCAAAGCAGAAGCTGCGCCAGCCCGCGTGCTAGCATCTCCTTACCAATCCCCTCGAGTCCGTGGAAGATGTACGCGTGCGGCAGACGCTGCCCGGTGATCGCCCGCTGCAGAAGCTTCTGCGCATGGCTTTGGTATTTGACCTCAGCTAAAGGCACGTGAGAAGCGCCTCTACCGCGCGTACGTGCACGGTGTTCTGCTCGCCGAGCCCGTCGACCGTGACAACGGGAGTCGGATAGAACTCGTGGAGGTCCTTGAACAGGCGCCGTACCTTACGGTGAAAAGCAATTGGTCGAGCCTCCATGGCGTCCGTCCGAACCGTATCGGGTGGTGCGGCCTCGCGGCCCGTGCCTCCACAACTCGTGCCGCTTTCACGGATCTTGCGAGCAGTACGGGCCAACCCTTCTTCCGGGTCTACATCCAGGATGACGGTCACGTCAGGCCAGCAGTCGGCAAACGCAAAGCGGGCCAGCTCTATCACCCGCCGGGGATCGAACCCGGCAGCCCCTTGATAGGCGCAGGTCGACGTTACGAACCGGTCGCACAGGACCGTCCTGCTCGACTCGAGCGCGGGCTTGATGACCTCGGCTACTAGTTGTGCACGCGAAGCCATGAACAGCAGCGTCTCGCAACTTACGTCCATGCTGCTCAAGTCATAATCGAGCAGCACGGAGCGAATGCGCTCACCGATCTGCGTGCCCCCTGGGTCTCGGCAGGAAATGATTGCGCCACCGGCGTTGCGGAGCTTGTCCGCTAGAAGCCGCAACTGCGTCGACTTGCCCGCACCGTCCGGGCCGTCGAAGACCACGAATCGACCCTGAAGGGCCCTTACCAGCGCGGTGTCGTCCTTCGTCATGCGGGAGCCCCACGTTCCGTCTCAAGGGTTGATAGCGCCGTTCCCGGCGCGGTGCCGTCTGCAATCTTCGAACACTTCCGACGCATTGTAGCTCGAGCGCACGAAAGGCCCAGAAGCCACGCTCGAGAAACCGGCGCCAAGCGCAAGCTGGCGAAGCTGGTCAAATTCCGACGGTGTATAATACTTCTCGACCGGCACGTGCTTCTGAACAGTCGGTCGCAGATACTGCCCGATCGTAAGTGCGTCACAGCCGACGCTACGCAGATCTTCAAACGTTCTGCGAAGCTCGTCGACCGTCTCACCCAGGCCCACCATAATCCCGGATTTCGTAATCAGGTGTGGTGCGATTTCCCTTACGATGCACAGCACGTCAAGCGATCGCCGGTATCGCCCTTGCGGCCGAATCTTCGGCGTAAGTCGTTCCACGGTCTCCAGGTTGTGGTTGTACAGTTCGGGTCCGGAATCGCACAATGCGGCGACGCATTCTCTGCGGGCATGAAAGTCAGCGGGGAGCACTTCGACCGTTGTCGCCGGGCACCGCTTGTGGATCGCCCGTACACAATCGGCGAAGTGCCCTGCGCCTTCGTCGTCCAAATCGTCCCGGGCGACCGCAGTGAGCACGACATGGGTGAGCTGCAGGCGTCCGACGGCCTCGGCCACACGTTCCGGCTCGTCCGGGGCAGGCGGGGCGGGGCGGGCGGTCGCAACCGCGCAGAAATGGCAGCGACGCGTGCAGACATCACCCAGGATCATGAACGTTGCATGGCGCTTGGACCAACACTCCCACAGGTTGGGACAGCGTGCTTCACGGCATACGGTCGCAACGCCGCTCAGGCCTACGATTTCGCGCGTCAACGCGAAGTGACCGGACGGAAGCGATTTCTTAAGCCACGGCGGCAGACGCCGCGAATTGTCGGAAGACGCCGATGCTAGAACTGTTAATTCCATAGCGGATAGCCCGGGTGGCTGCCGGTCCGGCGGCCGCTTTTCCTTGACTCCTCGTCTCCTCCGCCGTCCGTAGTCCAGCGATTGTACAGCATTGCTCCGGAGCGCCCACCCGCTGGATTTGACGAGCCCAGCCACCAGCCGTAAGATATAATGGATCTGAAGCTCTCCGGACCGGCGGAACGGACCGCGACCATGTCGGTAAAGTTTGGCAACATTCTGTATCCGACGGATTTCTCCGAGCTTTCTCGGGAGGCGTTGGCATACGTCCGAGAGATCACGGACACGTATGACGCCCAACTGCATTGTCTCCATGTGGTCGACGAGGCGTACCAGTATTGGAGCGCTCTGGGGCCGGAGAGCATACCCGTCGGCCCGCCGCCGGAGGACATGCTTGAACTCGGACGTACGCGGATGGAGGAGTTTCGCGCACAATACCTTACCGGGTTCAGTCGCGAACCGGTGGCCCATGTCTGCATCGGTACGCCCTTCGCTGAAGTGATAGGCTATGCACGTGACCACGCTGTTGATCTAATAGTGATGGCCACGCATGGACGCGGTGCCATTGCACAGGTGCTTCTTGGCAGCACGACGGAGAAGGTTGTCCGCAAGGCGTCTTGCGCCGTGCTGACGATCCGCGCTCGCAATCAGGAGTTTGTAATGCCATGAAACCAGACCGGCGGGCGGTAAGCGTGATTGATGTCGAGGCATGCGTACGCAGCAACACCGGCTCAGCTGCGCTTACCGGCGCACTGCTTGTCTTCTTTGGATTCTTCTGGTTCGGTGGCGTAAGCGGCTCGGGCACGTTGCTTATAGGCGACACGCTGTTCCACTGGACACTCCGCGCCGGCGGTCTGCTGATGATTGGGGTCGCCGTCTGGTGCAGCATCGGAGTGCCGATTGCGTTGCTCGTCGATGCCATGTTGTCGCTGTTGATTGGAGTGCTCTTGATCGTCAGCGCCGCCATGCTGCTGGCAGGCGGCGGCTTCAAGTTGTCTTACCCGGTTTACGCGGTCTGCGGCGTGATCTTCATCACGTACGGTCTGCGCGATTGGCGCGAGTACCGCCGGTTTCCAGCGGATGACGCTGAAACCGAGGCTGACACAAGTGACGAAGCGAAGATCGCGGACGCCGAACCCCTCGAGCAACCATCATTTGTCAGCCCCTTACCTTCCGCGGGAGACCAGCTGCAGGAAAGGCGACGCCCTTCGGCGTCACCTCGAACCGGCTCGGATGGACAGCGCAGCGCCTTTGCAGCCAAGAAG
>JBHHXS010000260.1:0-5108 GCA_046757145.1 Phycisphaerae bacterium
GGGCCTGCTGGAATGAGACGGGCATTGGCATCGCTTGCCGTGTTCGGGGCAAGCGCAAGCCGCTGCGCTGCGATCCTGTCAGGTTCTGGGCGGGGGACAACCTCAGGTTGTGCACCGATATGCGTGACGCACGCAATGTGAAGCGCGCGACGCGATACTGCCAGCAGTTCTACTTTCTGCCAGCGGGCGGAGGCGCGAGAGGTGACGAGCCCGTAGCAGGAGTCAACAAGATCAAACGAGCCCGCGAGGAAGCTCCACCCGTGGCGGCAGAACTGATCGAGGTCGCCTCCGGGGTGCGGGCATCCGGTTACTCCCTTGCAGCGTTCATCCCCGCTGAGTGTCTGAGTGGCTTCGACGCAGCCGAGCATCCGCGCATCGGGTTCTATTACATCGTGGAGGACAGCGAGCACGGCCAGCAGTATCTTACCGTCGGCGACGATTTGTACTGGTACGTCGACCCCTCGACCTGGGCTACCGCGGTGTTGGCACGTGGAGCGGGCAAGGTATAATCACGTGCGCTCGATTCGCGCGGTGGATCGGGCGGATTCTGGCCCTAAGGCCGGTCGATTGCCGGTTGGAAACGGAGGTTCCTGACACTATGCTCGATGTGGGTGGGTTTGTGACGTCGCAGGAGTTCTTAACGCAGGTCGCGACATTTGTAACGGCTTTGCTTACTCAGTTGATTCAGGCGCTGCTGCTGGGCGGACTTGGAGTGTAGGTGTCCCAGATTCGCCACGCTTCATACGCATGCTATTGCCCATCGCTGCCGATTTGATATACTGACTCGGGAGCGGGATTCGTGCGCCATCGTGCTGCGTGGCTGCCACGTCTCGGTCTCGTGTGTGTGCAAGAGATGAAGGCGGGTTGAAGTCTGATGACGTATAGAGCATGTTAGCCACGAGGTTCGCGCATCGGCAGGACAGGCGTTGGCAGCGGCTCGGATGCGTCCTAGCTTTGGCCCGCCTTTTGCGTCAAGCGGGCCCGAGAGCGGAGGCGATACGCCCCGAGGGCGGCGCCCACGCAGGGGGATGCCGCACAGGGCACGGCGTCGGGTTTAACGGAGGTCGTTTCTGAGAGTCCACCTGGCTGACGGCGATAAGGTCGAGGTCGCTGACGGAGCAACGCTGGCTGATGTTGCCGCCCTGATCGGGCCGGGTCTGGCCCGTGCGGCCATTGCGGGGCGCGTGACGAAGGACGGCGTCACCGAGATCGTCGACTTAACGAGGCCACTACCGGGTGACTGTGAACTCTCCATACTCACCGCGTCTGACGATGATCCTGACAGCCTGTACGTTCTTCGGCACAGCGCCGCCCACGTGATGGCAGAGGCTATCTGTACGCTCTTCCCGGAGACGAAGTTGGTTTACGGCCCGCCTCTCGAAGACGGGTTCTACTACGACATCGACCTGCCCCGCTCGATCACTCCTGACGATTTTCCGCTGATCGAAGAACAGATGCGGCGTATCATCGAAGACGATAGGCGCTTCTGCCGCTACGAACTGCCCCGAGACGATGCGATGGTCCGGCTTCGCGATGAAGGCAATCGGTACAAGATCGAGAACGCCGAACGCGCCAAGGGTGATACGATCAGCTTTTACATCAGTGGCGAGCGCGGTGGCGGGCGTTTTGAGGATCTTTGCCGCGGCCCCCATATCCCTTCCACAAGGTGGATCGGCGCTTTTAAGATCCGCCAGGTGAGTAGGTCCCACTACCGAGGCGACGTCAACGATCAGCCGCTTCAGCGCGTCTACGGCACGGCGTTCTTCAAGAAAGGCTCGCTGGACGACTACCTGAGGCAGTTGGAGGAGGCCAAGAAACGCGATCACCGGGTGATCGGCAAGCAGCTACGCTTGTTTGCGCTCAGTGATCAGGTTGGTAGTGGCCTGGTCCTGTGGCTTCGTAACGGCACCATCATTAGAAATGAGCTCCAGCATTATCTGACGGGTGAGATGGTCAAGTTGGGCTATGACCTGGTGTGCACGCCGCATATAGGGCAGCTAAGCTTATGGAGGACCAGCGGGCATTTCCCCTATTATGAAGGGTCGAACTATCCCGCCATGTTCGAGACCGAACGCGGGACCGCCCTTCAAAGTGCTCTGCTGCTGGCCAGACGCGTCGAGGCCGACCGCGGCCCAAGCCGCAAAGAGGGAGAGGCTGCGGTCGCCACCATGCTGGGCGCTATTCAGAAGATCTGGGGTGACATAGAGGGGCTCAGCGACGAGACGAACTTGCCCGAGATCATAAAGCAACTGTACGCGGCTTTGAGTCGTGAATCCGGGTACCTTCTTAAGCCTATGAACTGTCCCCACCACATAAAGATCTACTCGGCGAGCCCGCGTAGCTACCGCGACCTGCCAGTGCGTCTCGCGGAGTACGGAACTGTGTACCGCTACGAGCAGAGCGGTGAGATCGGGGGGTTGACTCGTGTTCGCGGGTTTACGCAGGACGACGCCCATCTGTTCTGCACCGCGGATCAGCTCGCGGAGGAAGTGCTCACGACGGTGAAGCTCACGCAGCAGGTGCTGGAGACTCTTGGACTTACCGATTACCGTGTGCGTCTGGGCATGCGTGATTCATCGGAGGGCAAGTGGGTCGGGTCCGTGGAGAACTGGAGCAAGGCGGAGGAGGTGATCCGGGCCGCCGCCGTCGAAAGCGGGCTGCGCTTCACCGAAGAAGTCGGGGAGGCTGCGTTCTACGGCCCGAAGATCGATTTCCTGGTCAAGGACTGCATCGGGCGCACGTGGCAACTAGGTACCGTTCAGGTCGACTACAACCTGCCCGAGCGCTTTGATCTGAGCTACATCGGCCCCGACAACGCTGCGCATCGACCCACCATGGTATCGAGAGGTTCGTGGGGATTCTCATCGAGCATTTCGCCGGTGCCTTCCCGTTGTGGCTCTCCCCCGTTCAGGTGGCCGTTGCCACCATAAGCGAGAAGAGCGAGGCATACGGGACGGAGGTGTGCGAGGCGCTGACCCGAGCCGGGCTCAGAGCCGAACTTGACATAAGCAGCGAGAAGATCGGACCCAAGAAACATCGTCTGCGGAGCGCGAGAATCAACTACATACTGGTCGTGGGCGAGAAAGAGGCGGCGGACCGAACGGTCAACGTAAATGACCGTGAGGGCAAGACCATTGGGAATATGGCGCTGGAGGCTTTTCTCGGTGCCTGCCGTGCCGAGATTGACAGCAAAGGCGTGAGCAGCGTCGCTACATGGTAGGCGTATTGGGGCGAGCGCCCGTGTGGGTGTACCGTGATCCACTGTCATGTCCGGTCTCTTTGAAAGGTAAGTAACCATCGCAAAATCGCTTCGTATCAATGATCAAATCCGAGTCTCTCCCGTTCGGGTCATCGATCAGAACCAGACTCAGCTCGGTGTCATGCCGACCGACCAGGCGCTTGCACTGTCACGTGAGGCTGGGCTTGATCTTGTTGAGGTCTCCCCGATGGAAAGGCCGCCTGTGTGTCGGATCATGGACTACGGCAAGTTCAAGTACGATCGCAAGAAGCGTCAGAAGGCCGGCTCCGGGGGCCACGTCATCGTCCTTAAGGAGATTCGCCTGCGACCCAAAACCGACGTACACGATCGCCGGATCAAGTTGAGCCGGGCCAAGCGGTTCCTCGCGGAGGGGAACAAGGTGCAATTCACCATGCTCTTCCGCGGCCGTGAACGGTTCAACAGAGAGTACGCGAGGGAGATTTTTGACGACATTCTTGCGGAGTGCGGCGACGCGATAAAGGTCGAGCGTGCTGCCAGTATGGAAGGGCGCCGGATGACGATGGTAGTATCGCCGGCGAAACATTGAACCGCGTGAGATGCAATCTGCGATACCGGCTGACTGATGCGGTGGGGCGCCACCCCCGTACAACGAACTGAGCTAAAGATGCGCCGTTGGATACGCTCAGCTACGAGCAGGGCCACCCACGCCGGTCGTCAACTACGCCACGCATTTAATGAAGGCGCAGCCGACCGCGCTGATGACCAACCCGAGCGCGCGACGCTCGTAAGCGTTCTGCTGCCACACACCAATGCCGACCTTGCCGACCCTCTGGGTGAGTTGGCCGCCCTGGCCGGCGCGTGCAATGTCGAGGTTGTCGATAGAATGGTGCAGAAGCGTACCGCGCTCTCATCTGCGTACGCGATGGGCAAGGGCAAGCTGGTGGAGCTCGTCGAACGCGTCAACGCCACCCGGGCGGACGTGGTGATCTTCGATAATGAACTGAGCCCGCGGCAGATTCGAGGCCTGGAACGTTCGGTCAATCGCAAGGTGATAGATAGGAGCGAGCTGATCCTGGACATCTTCGCCTCGCGAGCGCGAACGCGAGAGGCTCAGCTCCAGGTGGAGCTTGCACAGCTCCAATACACTGCTCCGCGTCTCCGCGGGCTGTGGACTCACCTCGAGCGGATCGCAGGCGCCGGTGGGGCGACCAGTGCAGGCGTCGTCGGAGGAGTCGGCACGAGGGGCCCCGGGGAACGCCAGATTGAAGTGGACCGGCGCCTGGTGCAGAAACGCATAACCCATCTGCAACGGGAGATTCGGGAGATCGATCGCCGTAAAAAGCAGGAGGTGAAATCGCGCCGTGATGAATTCACGGTCGCGCTCGTAGGGTATACGAACTCAGGCAAGAGCACGTTGATGAATGCGTTGACCCAAGCTGACAGGCTGGCCGCAGATATGCTCTTCGCCACGCTCGACACCAAGACGGTCCGTTGGGATTTGGGTGCCGGATTAACGGTCCTGCTAAGCGATACTGTGGGGTTCATTCGGGATTTGCCGCACGATTTGGTGGCCTCCTTCCGCGCAACGCTGGAGGAGGCCATACATGCCGATCTTCTGTTGCACGTCGTCGACGTTTCCGCACGCGGCGCCATGGCACAGATCGAGGCCGTCGACGGAGTCCTTGCAAGCCTCGGGTGCGACGACATCCCACAGATTGTCGTGCTCAACAAGATCGACATCGGGGACGGCGGGGCGACGCGCGCACTTCTGGCTCACCGCCTGCGCGGATGCGTTAGCGTCTCGGCTCTCACCGGTGAAGGTCTTGCCCGGCTAACGGATGAAGTTCGGCAGCGCAACGATGGGGAAAGCGTGGAGGTTACGATCACT
>JBHHXS010000261.1:0-5084 GCA_046757145.1 Phycisphaerae bacterium
CTTGCGTCCCTCTGGAAGCCCGACTGCGAAGCGCTGAGCTATCTTCTCTACGAGTGTCTGGGCCATAACCTTCTGTCTCTCCCAGTATGGAAGTCCGGGGTAAGTCTATCTTAGCCCGGCGATGATTGCAGAGGTCATCTGCGTCGTACTCGCAGCCCCCTGCGTGAGTGCCTCGGGTCCGCCGGGCAGTCTCATCATGTCGTAAGTGCGTACTTTGCCCTCGGCAATTACGGCGGCAATGGCGTTACGGATGCGGCCGGCCCTGTCCGTCTCGCCCAGGTAATCGAGCATCATGCACGCGCTGAGGATCATCGCTATGGGATTGACGATCGGGGGCGACAGGCGCTCATACTTGGGCGCTGAACCGTGCGTGGGTTCAAACACCGCGACTTCCCGTCCCATGTTCGCACTGCAGGCGAATCCCAATCCACCCACCAGTCCGGCGAAACCGTCGGACACAATGTCCCCGAACATGTTGCCACTCACAAGTACACCGTAGTCCTCGGGGTTCTTGGTCAGCCACATCATCTGAGCGTCTATGTTCGTTTCCCACAAGGCTATCCCGGGGTACTCCTTTGCGACAGCTTTGGCCTCAGCGCGGAGCATGCCGGAGGTCTCGCGAATGACGTTGGGCTTTTCGCACACGGTGACCGACTTGTATCCATGTTTCCGGGCATAGGCGAACGCCTCGCTCACAATCCGTCGGCATGCGGAGCGCGTGAAAATGCGCGTCGAGATCGCTAAATCCTCGCCTGCTACCTCGCGAAAGCGTGCGAATCGTGGATGTAGATCCAGCGCCGCAAGCACCTGCTCCGGCGGGCCGGTCCACTCGACACCCGCATAAAGCCCCTCGGTATTCTGGCGGAAGACGACAACATCGACGGCTGGTTCCAGAATACCCTCGCCGTCGCGCCGCACGAAGTTCAGCGGGTTCCCTTTGAACGATCGGCAGGGGCGGATGCAGATATCAAGGTCGAAGAGCTGGCGGAGCTTAACGATGGGGCTGGCGTACACCAGTCCCTTCCCGTGCAGCGACGGCGACAACTCCTCCGCCGCCTGGTCCTTGGGCTTAGAGGTGATGGCCCCGAAGAGGGCCAGTTTGTGCTTCTCTATCAATGCCACCGTCCGATCCGGCAGCGCGTTGCCCTCGTTGATCCAGAAGTCCCAGCCGATATCGGCGTGAACATACTCGGCTTCGAAACCGGCTGCCTTAAGAACACGGATCGCCTCAGGCAATACAACCTTCCCAATACCGTCTCCGGGCATCGTCACTATCGTTCGCAAGGACACACCTAAACCTCCGCTTGAGCCCCAGATCACACAGCAGCCAAGAAGTATCTGAAGTTAACCCAGGCCGGGCCTCCCCGTACGCACGCCGGCGCATACATAATCCGGCGGGCGACATATCCACCTGCATCAGGATACTGTCCTCGCTACCACGCAGCAACCACCTAAACGAGTTCGGACGGGTAGAAACACGCCGTCGCCCCTGCCCAACAGACGACTTGAGTCAAGCCTACTTGCCGGGATTGTCCTTTCGTAGAGCCCGGCGCATCGTTAAGCAACGTGACGGCGACGCCTGGCCGGTGCAGTCCCTTCAGTGTGCACAAGTATGCGCAATCCACCGATTACGCGGAATCTGCATGGACTATTATAGTGGCTCTGACTCCCCCAAAATGCCGATTACCGCCATATGTGCGGGTAGAGACGCACCACTGTTGGTCGCTCAAAGAATATTACATCATTTTCTCTGCATGGGCTTGCAGCCTGTGCTGCGTTATGCTAGCCTGGAACCACCACGCGTAATCAGGCACCTTCATACGAGGAGAACTACATATGCCGAAAAAGACCCTGAAGTGTTCACGATGCAGTCGCACATTCTCCATGGCTCCCCACTTGGCCCGACACATGCAGGCCATCCACCACAGATCCCGGGGTACCGCCGGCTCGAAGCGTGCTGCTGTCGGTAAAGTGACGCCAAAGCAACGGAAGCGGAATCCCGTGAATGGCAGGCGAAGGAAGGCGGGTCGCAGGGCAACGGCCTGGTCACACGCCGGCGTGGTGTCTCGCCTCGTCAGCGAGATGCAGTCCTACCTCGGTGAACTGCATCAGCAGCGGGCGACCATCGACGCGGAGGCTAACGCCATAACGCTCGCCCTACAAACGATGCGTGCCTCCACAACCGCCGCTGCCCGCGTACCGGGGCGCCCGGGGCGCCCGCCCGGACGGAGTGCGGGGCGGACTGGATCACTGAAGAACTACATTCTGCGCGTACTCAGGCAGCGCTCAGGGCCTATGAGTCCACGCGATATTGCCACGGCGGTCGTTCAATCGGGATACAAGTCGAAAGCAAGGGATCTCACAAAAGCGGTCAGCAACACTCTTCCGGGACTCAAGAGTGTGAAGAAAGTCGGGTTTGCAAAGTACAAACTATAGCGTGGTGAGCACCGTGCAGCAGGCCGCTTGACTGGAGCACCGGTCACCGTGATCCACGCATTCGCGGCGCGAGTGGTGCATGTCGCGCCCCCTTTCGCAGCCGCTGGCTAAGGCGAATAGCTGGATGCCACGCCAGCGAGCATCCGGCGCGTCATTGCTTCGATCGGAGCGTGGTCGTCGGTGAATATGGTAGTACCCCCCTGCGGGGCATAGTCTTGCAGCGTCGGCGCGATGGCGCGCGCATGCTTGTGAACAACGTCGTCGCCTTCGACGGAGGCCAGCGCGCTGCGGATCGACTGCATCGAGCGCCGGCTCGAAAACGCCATGATCATGTGATTGCCCGTAGGGCGAGAGTACACCACCACCGTTGGGAAAACCTGTCTGAGCGTGGCTAGCGTTGCAGACAGCAGCTCGCGCTCGTATCCGGCGTCCACCACGTTCATCATCAACAGGCCGTCCGGTGACATCCGTGCCACCACCGATTCGAAGAATTCCACAGTATTGAGGTAGAAGGGGATATACGGGCCGCCCTGGTAGAGATCGACTTGGACAATGTCATAGGTGCCGGCATCGCGTGCGATCCAGGGGCGGGCGTCAGCAATGTGAATGCGAAGACGTTTATCATCCCTCCTCACTCCAAAGAAGCGGTACGCCGCCTCTACTACCTGCGGGTCGATCTCAACGGCGTCCACTTCTACATCGGGAGCCGTGGCACGCATCGACTCAATGGACCCGCCTGCGCCCATACCCAGCACCAACGCGCGTTTGGTGGATACCAGCAGGGGCCCCAGGGAGAAATCGTCGTAATACCCTTCGGTCCACCCGGTAGCCTCATCGCGCCGTGTGGCCACCGAGTGCTCATCGTTGAGAATCAAAGCCAGCTCGCTTCCGTGCTGGACCACCCGAACAAGGTTGTATGCCGACTCCGTCACCCAGATGGAGTCGGCACGCCAGGCGCTGTCCGGATAAAAAAGAAGGGCCGCTGCCGGTATCAGCACGAGCAGGACCTTCCGTCTGGTGGGTACCAGCCCGACGACGCCGAGCACCGCCGAGGAAACACACCCTATCACCAGTGTGGTCTGTGTCCCGCATTTCGGAATCAACAGGAAGCTGGTCAGGAGGATCCCCGCGATGCTGCCCATCGTGGAAAGGGCGTACACTTTCCCCGCGGTGGATCCTGTCCTGCCCACCCGTGACAGCAGACGTATGACATATGGGCCGACGACAGCAAGCCCGGCCATCGAGGGCACAAAGATGACCAGCGTCGCAACGGCAGTCCCCGTGAAGTCCCCAAGCGCCGAAAGGGGCTTCAGCAGCGCACGCGCGCTCACTACGATGACAAGCTGGTAAAGTGCACTTCCCAGCACAAGTGCGAAAAGCGGCGAGTCACTTCGGCTGCGATCTGCCAGCCACCCCCCGAAAGCATACCCCAGAGACAGGGCAACCATTACCACCGAGATCATCGTCCCCCAGACGTAGATGGAGTAGCCAAGATACGGCGCGTACAGCCTGAAGGCTACAATCTCCATACTCATGACGATCGCACCGGCAAGCGCCGCCGTCGTGAGCCACAGGGCCGTGCGCGCGTTGGCCGGCGACGCGGGAACGGCCCCCTGCGCCTCAACAGCCCCTTTCCGCGATGCACGCTTTCTACGGCCGCGCCTTCCGGCGTCCTGCGAAGACGCATCTTGCTGTTGCGCTCTCCTGGCACCGGCCTGGTACAGATGATGCATCGTCTCTAATAGAGCCTCGTCGCTGAACCGGCGGAGCGACGACACGGCATCGTTGCGCAGGGCTCGCAGCGTGGCGGACGATCGCCGGCCCACGTAGTCGGCCGACATGAGCGAACAAAGCGAGGCAGCGCATCGCCGAACGGCTTTATCATCGTCTTTGCGAGTCATGCCGACACCATGCTGTCTAAGGCTGTGCCGAACAATCGGCGTGCAACGTGCCCCCCTCCGACATAGCTAAGTGTAGCAAAGTATGGTAACGACACTGCCAGGTGTCAAGCTACACTGCTGTCCCACTCTCCTCGTTCGGTCGACGGCGCTGTCGGGGCCACTCCTGAAACATCAGTCGGAACAAGCGCCGACAACGGTAACCGGACCCAGCTGCCCGCAGGTGTCCCGGAAGGCTCGTATACGGTGCAGCGTTTGCACCTCCAGCTGAATGGAGAGACAATAGCCCGAAGCGGCAGAGACAGCGTGAAGCCAGGAACCGAGACATCACCGGCGCAACCAGTAGGCAGCGCCAACATACTCTCCGCGACCGGCAATACGCTGGCGGACGCCATACATGCCCTACGTGCGGTGCGGACTTCGCGGGAACGCCTCAGTCGTGCTCGCAAACTTGTCGAGACAGCGCGGCGTCAATGTGCCCAGGCCGTCGACCTGCCTGCGTTGATCGACGCTGCTCAAGCCATCTTCGATGCGTCCATTGCCGAACTGGGGCATGACAATCAGCCGAGCGCAACGGGCGCTCTAACCCCGGGCTTGCAGACCGTCGCCCACGATTTCATCGATCTGGCTCGACTGAACACCGTCAGGCGGGCTGCATATCCAGCCGAGACGGGCACCGTGGGCGGCGAATGGCTTGCCCACATCCTTAGGCTGATCGATCGAACGGATTTCACTGTGGGACGCATGTTC
>JBHHXS010000262.1:0-5050 GCA_046757145.1 Phycisphaerae bacterium
TCTATTTATTTCGCGTCCGCTCCACGACGCGAAAAGTCATATCTATTTTATTTATTTCATATCTATTCGATAGGGAAAGTGATTGCAAACGTGGTGCCTCTGCCCGGTTCGCTAGTCACACTGATCGTTCCGCCATTCTCTTCCACGAGGTCGCGGCACAAAGCTAGTCCCAACCCGGCGCAGCGTTGCAGACCGTTGGAGTCCGTTGGCTTTGAGGTCTTGAGCGGATCGAACACGTAGGGAAGGGCATCCTCGGGGATGCCCTTCCCGTTATCTGTGACTCGAATCACGACTTCCTTCCCGTTGCGCCTGGCGTCCACGGAAAGTCGCCCGTTGTGCGACTGGGCCATCGCACTTCGCGCATTCAGAAAGAGATTGAACAACACCTGTCTCAACTGGAGCTCGTCCGCCCGCACCGAAACAGCCTCATCGACGTGCAAGGCTAATTCGATGCCATCCTTCGCAAGATCGCGGCAGAGACACTGCACGGCATCCAGGGCGACGGTGCGCACGGAGACGCTTCCACGCGTCGCCGGCTTCGCCGCAGTGATCGTCAGCACACGCTCCGCCATAGCCACCAGCATACGCGTGTTCTTGACGGTGACGCTCAGTGCCCTGCGCTGCAGGTCGAGATCGTCTGCCTGCAAGGCGCTTTGGGCATACGCGAGAATCGGCGTGAGCAGGTTGCTGACTTCGTGGGCGATCATCGCCGTTGCCATACCCAATCCGGCGAGCTGCTGGGCCTGGCGAACCTGCGCGCGGAGCAGCTCCAACCGCTCCTCGACGTGGGCGATCTGCGCTTGGATATCCGGTACGAGCAGTCCCTCCGTCGGGGAGAGGCCGAGATTCGCCTTTGTGTCGGTCCCCTGGAGGTTGTGCGGGTGCGGGTGCGGCTGCGTGGCCATTGGGCGTTTACCTGGGGTCTGGTATCTTACGATGCAGTTCTACGCTGTAGGAAACGTAGATCGTGGTTATCGGCGTTGTCTGCGTCGCATCTTGAGAGTGTGCGAATATGCCGGATCCTGAAACCCAGATTGCAGAAGTGGTTTCCATTCTTGGTGGTTTGGGTATTCCCGCGCGGAAGGAAAGACTAGGTGGACTAGGAGGCGGACTCTGCACGATTCGTGGAACACGAACGCTGTTCGTCGACCTCGACGCTGACGTCGCAACGCAGCTTCACCAGTGCATGAGTGCCCTGGCAGCGATTCCCGAGGCGGAAGGCGTATACCTGACTCCTGCTTTGCGCGAGCGAATCGAGCGCCTGCGCGCCTCCGAGTCGAGATGAGCTGGCGTATAACCCCGGCTGAGCGCTGGCGGTTCTGTTCTTGATGCACTGTAGGCCGTACGCCTCACCCGTGGTGTAATGCTCGCCGGAGCGCGTTCCGCGTGAGCCAACGGGTCCAATTAGCTTGCTGCAGGTGGGTTGGGAGCTTAATGTTTGGGGAAGACCGATGGCCCGGTACAGTGTTTATGGTCGTCCGTGTTCGGCGTGGCTGCTCGTCGCGGCTGCAGTGGGTATTAGCGCCGCATGTTGCCGTTCCCCCGGCGACACGCGGGCGATTCAGCCGGAGCCTCGGAGGCGGGATTCTGTCATATCGACCCTGTCGCCGGCCGACCTCCTGGAGCAGGAACCCGCAGAGATGGCCGTTGACGACCAGAAGCGAGCAGCAGAGGCCCTCGAACATGGCGAGGCTTCGGGAGGGCGCAAGAAGCGCGTGCCTTACCGCGACAGTCCGCTGCGTTCCCCACCCCGCCGGTAGGGGGGCGGGGCCGTCCAGCTTACCGTCAACCCGACTGCCGAGCCTTTCCCTGCTGTGGAGACCTGCGTCGTCGCACACATCTAGGGGCTACAAGGCCAGCGACGAGTAGCAATATCGTTGGCGGTGCGATCGTGCCACACAGTGCTAACTCGGGGGGAGCCTCGATGACGCCGTTCAGGCTGGGGCCGGTGCTCGTGGATTCCGCCCCCTGCCATACCTCGATCAGATCGTCGAACGCCCGCCCGTTTGTTTCCTCTATTTGTGCAGTGGTTGCGTCCCCGTCAAGCTGATATGGCGCAGTCTCACTCGCGCGGCGGAGGAAGGCGCTGACAAGGTCCTCCGAGCCGGCCGTATTGGTCGGGTTGGGTACGCCGACGAAACCGTCGCCGTCGATGTCGAAGCCGGGCATCCGCCACGAATACAGGATCGCCCAGACGCGTTCGTCCGGGAGGAACTGCGTTTTGCCCGACGGTTGGAGGAGATTCTGCCAACCCATTCCTATGCGGCTCCGGCCACCGCTGCGGTCGCCAACTCCCTGAACGGTTCCGCCATAGACGTCGTACTGGGGGTCGTTGAAGACAGCCTGCACCTGCTCCAGCGACTGGGCAGCATAGAGTTTGTGTCCGCCGACGTCGAAGAGATCGTCAGGGGGGATGGTCTCGGGATCGCTCAACGAGCCGACGCTGGGGTCTCCGATCACGATGTGCCAGGTACGCACGTCCGTCATGCGCCATAGGCCGTTGCCATCCCAGTCCGCACCTAACAGGTCCTCACTCTGCGATTCCGGGAGCACCGGCCGAGGTCGCTCCTCGAGTAGATCCCGCCGGAACAGGTCAAGCAAATCTGTTATGCTTTCGGGATTATCAATTGCCTCGAAATCCAGACCTGCACCGTCTGCGGTGGTTAGATCGTTGCCTACATCCATGGCGTTACCCAGTCCATCCTGGTCGATGTCTGGATTATTCTGGATACGGAACCGGATGTGGAATGGGCCGGTGATGCCGAAGGCACGCAGGTTAATCAGCGGGTCGGAATCGGCGCCGTCCGGAACGCCATCTCCGTCCGTGTCACTGTTTGTTGGATCGGTGAAGACAAACCCGTCGAAATCGTGCAACATGCCAAGTAGCTGGCGGAGCTCTTGGGTAAGTGTGTTGTCGATCGGGTGTTCGCCGGGGCTCGGAAGACCGTCGCCGTTCAGATCGTTCCATTCAAGTGTATCGAGTCCTCCGCGCGGGCTGCCCGGAGCGCGCAGATCATCGAACAGCCCGTTTCCATTCTCATCGATGTACTTGAGCCCGAATACCTCAATGTAGTCGCTCAGGCCGTCACCATCCGTATCTGGATCTAGCGCAGACGTTGCGACAGCCAGTCGCGTGAAGATGGGCGTAGGCGGCGTGCCAGGCACAATGGCTGTCGGCGCCGGGTAGAACACCACGCGGTCCACGTCCTCGCCGCTTGCATTGGGTGCTTCCAGCCCGCCTGTCTCCCAATTGTCAGGCAGCCCGTCACCGTCGGTATCGGGCGAGTTATCCGGGATTCCATCCCCGTCGATATCGAGCTGGTTGAGGATGGCGGCTACGGCAAGGTTTGGCGTGCAAAGACGTCTAGCGGGCGTCCGCTCACGCACCACCTCACAGTTGCCATCCGCGTCGCGCGTGTACACTGCGGAGACCCAGTTCTGCACTCCCGCGAGGTCGGCATTGCACAGCGTCCGGGTGCCCATGGCGCCGCTGGTGCATGTCGTGTCGCACAACTGGCGATCGCAGTCAGCCTGGCACTGATTGTCGCAAATCTGTGCTTCACCATCGTTCTGCGCCATGGCGAGAGGTGCGACGAACACGAAACACGCGCTTGCTGCCAGGGGTCCTCTGGAGCAATGGTACATCAGTTCGTTCCTTTCCTGTATGGGATCTCAATAGTCCGCTCCGCCTCCTGCGACGTTCCGACTCCGTTGACGGTGCACGGTCCAGTGGCTCAAGTGCGAGAACGGCGTGATTATCGCAGCAGGGAACGCGCATGCCAAGCCCTCCCTGCGTAGGGTCGATAATGTGGTCTGTATTCACCTCTTCTTGGAACAAGCCGACCGCTGGCCGATCACGAAGCTGCGAAGCTAACACACTGCGGCACCGCCTCCGCCCCGACCGACCGAGGGCAGGGCGGTTGATTCACGCAGCACCTGGTAATGACACCCGGCAGATCACGGTGCCTGCCGGCGAACTCTGCTTAGCGGCAACCGGTCACACAAACGCATGCACCGGCGTCGCAAATGAAGCCGTCCGGGCAGGGACAATCCTGCGGGCATGAGCCGCAATCCTCAGTCAAATTGCACACCCCGTCCCCGCACAGGTTGACGGTTACCGTTAAGAAGTCTTCCGCACTGTTGCTGTTCGGGTTGGTGACGGTAAGCCGCAGGTCGAATGTGCACGTCTCCTGCACGTCAACGCTGGTAACAAACGCAAACGGGTTAGACACTACAATCGAACTCACGGGGCAGTCGGCTACGGTCACCTCCCACAGTGGCAGCAGGGCCCCCGTGGCGAAGTCGGGGTCGCATGCCGTACCGTTCAGGAGCACTGGATCACCCAGCAGCACGGTCATGTCGGCTCCGGCGTCAACGACGAGGGCGGGAGGCGGCACACCGACGCACGCACCGTTTGAACACATATCGTTGGTGGTGCAGGCATCAGCGTCGTCACAAGGCGCGGTGTTGTTCGTGTGCGTGCAGCCCGTATTGACGTCACAGACGTCGTCGGTGCAGACGTCGCCGTCGTCGCACGCCGCGTTGTTCGGAGTGTGACTGCACCCGGTGACTTGATCACATGCATCATCCGTACAGGCGACCCCGTCGGAGCAGTCGACCGGGCTCCCGGGGATGCAACTGCCGCCTGAGCAGGTGTCGCCGACGGTGCAGGCGTTGCCGTCGTCGCATGGATTGTTGTTGTTCAGGTGCGTACACCCGTCCACCTGACTGCAGAAGTCGATAGTGCACACGTTGTTGTCGTCACAGTCGACCGCGGGGCCTCCTACACATACGCCGCCGGCGCACGCATCGTTCTCCGTGCAGGCGTTCCCGTCGCTGCATGGCAGATCGTTGTTGGTATGCGTACACCCTAAGACGGGGTCACAGGCATCGTCGGTGCAGACGTTTCCGTCGCCGCAATCAGCGGGTGCGCCGGCCGTGCATACTCCGCCCGCGCAGATGTCGCCGACGGTGCAGGCGTCGCCGTCGTCGCACGGATTGTTGTTGTTCAGGTGCGTACACCCGTCCACCTGACTGCAGAAGTCGATAG